>NZ_JBFODE010000066.1:0-1874 GCF_040908155.1 Aeromonas sp. R6-2
TTTGGCGGGCTGGCGGCCCTGCTCAACATCGCCAACCTGACAGTGGCGCTGCAAGGGTATGACGAGAGCAGTCGCAAGAATCAGGGCAACCCCGCGGCCCAGCTGGAGCTGAGCCGCAACCTTGCTTACACCGCCGCCTGGACCGGCAGCGCCATGGTCGCCATCAAGCAGGGGCAGGTGGTGGTGCCTGACCATCTTCTTGAGAAACGCTTGGCTCTTGCCATGAAGGAGAACCCCGCCCTGGTGCGCCGCTTTGCCCTCACCACCGGCTGGATGACCGGGTTGGGGCTGTTGGCGGCGGGGCTGGAGGCGTGGGAAACATGGCAAAAGACCGGGGATAATACCAATGCCGATATGGAGCAATTTGGTTACCAGCTAAAGCTGGCAGGTTTGGCGGCGCAAGGTGGTGCTATGGGACGATCCCTTATGCTGTTGGGCCGTGGTGTATCACTCGGTGCGATCTGGGCCCCCTGGATGGTCGCCGCCATCGGTATCGGAACCCTGCTCTATCTGGCCGCCACCGTGATACTGGCCCGCTACAGTCGCCTGCCTGTCGAGCGTTGGCTGTTGCAATCCACCTGGGGTACCGAGCCGGCAGGGTGGAACCCGGTATACGAGCTGGCGCAGTATGAACGGCTCAGCAGTCAACCCACTGTCAGCCTCAAGGGCCGACAGCTTGAGATCGGGTTACCCGGTTATATCAACAATGTTGCCATCGAGTTGGCGGTGCGTCGCTTTAAGGTCCCTAGTGCCCTGCACCGGGAAGCTGCCATGGCTGGCGGGTTGGGGGAGCCCGAAGCGCTTGCTGTGCGTGTCGTCAGCGCAACCCGTGAAAAGTTGCTGCTGGATATGAGCAAGGTGCGGCTGACCGATGTCGATGAGCTGGTGGTGTGCATTGTCTACCCGAGTGCTGAAAGCCTGAGCGGTGAAGCCCAGCGCTTTGTAGCCAGAGGATCCTTTACCAAAGGCGTGATATTAACTGCAGAATTTGATATCAAGCTGCCAGTGAAAGGTACGAGCATAAGGTTGCAATAACATGAGTGAAACGACAGAACACCCGCAGAACGCAGAGGCTGATGGTGCTAACCACTACTACAGCGAGCAATATCTTGAATTGCAAAAGGAGCCGGTCTTATATGAGTGGCAGATTGACCATACCCCGCGAGCTGCATGGTCATCGTCACTGTTAATGGGTGGCGTGTTTTGGCTTATTGCATTAGTGACTTTCATCAATGGCAATAGTCATAATGCATGGTCTTCACTTTGGTTTTTTTTGATCTTTGGGGTTATATCTGTTTTTTACAGTCGATATTTAACTGACCCCAATCAGCTCTATCACTACCGAATGACCGCCAAGGGGATTTACTACACCCAGCAGGATAAGATCCCGGAGGTGGCTTACATCATTATGCGTGGGATTGGTGGCCTGTTGATTGTGGTCAGCATCATTGCCGTCGGCTTGGTGGGCCCGCTGGCATTGGCCGGTGCAGGTGCAGGTGCATTTCTGGCCTTTAAAATAACCAATATGAAACCAAGGGTCCGCCATTATGGGTGTATTTTTAAGGGCTCAGGTGAAATATCAGTTTTTGGCAAGCTGTGCGGTATGGAAATCATGGAGATCCCGTATAGCGGGGGGGAATACGCTCTCGTATTTAGCAAGCCAGAGGAATATCAACGTGTACTTGGTGATATCACGCGAGCGTTACCGCAATATAAAGTAATTGAAGCTGCGAGCCGTAAGGAGTTTGGTTATTGAGACATGGGGGGATTCTGGGTGATTCTGGGACGGGTGATTCTGGGACACCCACCATTTTGACAAGGGCATCGCGCTATGGTGGCCAAGCCCACTTGGCCACCGCCCCATAAACAGTCAG
>NZ_JBFODE010000067.1:0-2171 GCF_040908155.1 Aeromonas sp. R6-2
AAGGCCTTCGCCTTCGACCAGATCGACAAGGCGCCGGAAGAGCGTGAGCGTGGTATCACCATCAACACCTCCCACGTAGAATACGACACCGCTACCCGTCACTACGCTCACGTAGACTGCCCGGGTCACGCCGACTACGTTAAGAACATGATCACCGGTGCTGCCCAGATGGACGGCGCAATCCTGGTAGTAGCTGCTACCGACGGCCCGATGCCGCAGACCCGTGAGCACATCCTGCTGGGTCGCCAGGTAGGCGTTCCGTACATCATCGTGTTCATGAACAAGTGCGACATGGTTGATGACGAAGAGCTGCTCGAGCTGGTAGAGATGGAAGTGCGTGAGCTGCTGTCCGAGTACGACTTCCCGGGCGACGACCTGCCGGTCGTACGTGGCTCTGCCCTGAAGGCGCTGGAAGGCGAAGCTCAGTGGGAAGAGAAGATCCTGGAGCTGGCCGGTCACCTGGATACCTACATCCCGGAGCCGGAGCGTGCCATCGACATGCCGTTCCTGATGCCGATCGAAGACGTATTCTCCATCGCCGGTCGTGGTACTGTCGTTACCGGTCGTGTAGAGCGCGGTATCGTGAAGGTAGGTGAAGAAGTTGAAATTGTTGGTATCAAAGAGACCACCAAGACCACCTGTACCGGTGTTGAAATGTTCCGTAAGCTGCTGGACGAAGGTCGTGCAGGTGAGAACGTTGGCGCCCTGCTGCGTGGCGTGAAGCGTGAAGACGTAGAGCGTGGTCAGGTACTGGCGAAGCCGGGCACCATCACCCCGCACACCAAGTTCGAGTCCGAAGTATACGTACTGTCCAAGGAAGAAGGTGGTCGTCACACCCCGTTCTTCAAGGGCTACCGTCCGCAGTTCTACTTCCGTACTACCGACGTGACCGGTACCATCGAACTGCCGGAAGGCGTAGAGATGGTCATGCCGGGCGACAACATCAAGATGGTTGTTACCCTGATCTGCCCGATCGCGATGGACGACGGTCTGCGCTTCGCAATCCGTGAAGGTGGCCGTACTGTTGGCGCCGGCGTTGTAGCCAAGGTTATCGAGTAATCGAACCTTGCTCATACGCACTCAAGGGGTGGCTTCGGCCACCCCTTTTGTTTTTCTGTGTATTCCCCTGTGCCATAATTCTCGGCGCACTTTTCTTAGAGGTAGTCACAGTGGCCAAGCCCGCAATTTTTCTCGACCGTGATGGTGTCATCAACGAAGACACCGGTTATATCAGCCAGGTGGATGATTTTCACTTTTTGCCCGGCACTATAGAAGCGCTGCAGCTCCTGAAAAAGAAGGGTTATCTCCTGGTGCTGGTCACCAACCAGTCCGGCATCGCTCGAGGTTATTTCAGTGAAGATGACTTTATGAACCTCACCGAATGGATGGATTGGTCCCTGGCGGATCGTGATGTGGATCTGGATGGTATCTACTTCTGCCCCCATCACCCGGAGCATGGGCCTGCTTGCGATTGCCGCAAGCCCGAGCCGGGCATGCTGCTGGCTGCTGCGAGGGAGTTAGGGATCGATCTGGCTGCCTCTTATATGGTGGGTGACAAGACCGCCGATATTCAGGCTGGAATCAAGGCAGGGGTGGGCAAGACGGCGTTGGTTCGTACTGGTAAAGCTCTCACCGAGCAGGGCATGGCGCTGGCGAGCGAGGTGTTTGATGATCTGCTGGGGTTTGCCAAAAGCATCCCGTCATTGAAGTAAATAGGGTGTTTTGATGGTTTGTTGAGCGAATGAGCGCTAAAGTGTGATTTTTCTCATAATCCCTATTGCCACGGCGCGCGAACTCCCTATAATGCGCCTCCATCGACAGGGCAGCGCCGCCACAGCAGCGAGCCGGTCGATGAGTGAAAAAGCCTTGTAAAATAAGGCTTGACTCACAAGGCGGGAAGCGTAGAATGCCACTCCCGTCGCGATGCAAATCGCGCTGTTCTTTAACAAATTGAATCAAGCAATCTGTGTGGGCACTCGCAGGATTGAAGCATCAAAAACAATTTTTGATATTTCAATGTCTGATGAAGTGACCAAGCAAGACTTCTTTGGAAGTCAGCAACAGTTAATTCAGCAATTCATTGAGCCCAAACTTAAATTGAAGAGTTTGATCATGGCTCAGATTGAACGCTGGCGGCAGGCCTAACACATGCAAGTCGAGCGGCAGCGGGA
>NZ_JBFODE010000068.1:0-2967 GCF_040908155.1 Aeromonas sp. R6-2
GATTACTCGATAACCTTGGCTACAACGCCGGCGCCAACAGTACGGCCACCTTCACGGATTGCGAAGCGCAGACCGTCGTCCATCGCGATCGGGCAGATCAGGGTAACAACCATCTTGATGTTGTCGCCCGGCATGACCATCTCTACGCCTTCCGGCAGTTCGATGGTACCGGTCACGTCGGTAGTACGGAAGTAGAACTGCGGACGGTAGCCCTTGAAGAACGGGGTGTGACGACCACCTTCTTCCTTGGACAGTACGTATACTTCGGACTCGAACTTGGTGTGCGGGGTGATGGTGCCCGGCTTCGCCAGTACCTGACCACGCTCTACGTCTTCACGCTTCACGCCACGCAGCAGGGCGCCAACGTTCTCACCTGCACGACCTTCGTCCAGCAGCTTACGGAACATTTCAACACCGGTACAGGTGGTCTTGGTGGTCTCTTTGATACCAACAATTTCAACTTCTTCACCTACCTTCACGATACCGCGCTCTACACGACCGGTAACGACAGTACCACGACCGGCGATGGAGAATACGTCTTCGATCGGCATCAGGAACGGCATGTCGATGGCACGCTCCGGCTCCGGGATGTAGGTATCCAGGTGACCGGCCAGCTCCAGGATCTTCTCTTCCCACTGAGCTTCGCCTTCCAGCGCCTTCAGGGCAGAGCCACGTACGACCGGCAGGTCGTCGCCCGGGAAGTCGTACTCGGACAGCAGCTCACGCACTTCCATCTCTACCAGCTCGAGCAGCTCTTCGTCATCAACCATGTCGCACTTGTTCATGAACACGATGATGTACGGAACGCCTACCTGGCGACCCAGCAGGATGTGCTCACGGGTCTGCGGCATCGGGCCGTCGGTAGCAGCTACTACCAGGATTGCGCCGTCCATCTGGGCAGCACCGGTGATCATGTTCTTAACGTAGTCGGCGTGACCCGGGCAGTCTACGTGAGCGTAGTGACGGGTAGCGGTGTCGTATTCTACGTGGGAGGTGTTGATGGTGATACCACGCTCACGCTCTTCCGGCGCCTTGTCGATCTGGTCGAAGGCGAAGGCCTTGCCACCGAAGTGCTTGGCCAGCACGTTGGTGATAGCGGCGGTCAGGGTGGTTTTACCGTGGTCAACGTGGCCGATGGTACCCACGTTAACGTGCGGTTTACTACGCTCAAATTTCTCTTTAGACATGATCGTCCCTCTAAACTAACGCTGAGTACGCGGTGGCAAGCCAACCACAGACAGTTTATTACATGCGGATGAAGTTGGTGGGAGCAGAGGTGGTGCTGATAGGCAGAGTCGAACTGCCGACCTCATCCTTACCAAGGATGCGCTCTACCGACTGAGCTATATCAGCATGTTGGAGCGGGCAGCGGGAATCGAACCCGCATCATCAGCTTGGAAGGCTGAGGTAATAGCCATTATACGATGCCCGCATTTCTCTAACCCAGATAACTCAAACCGCAGAGAAATGGTGGAGGGAGAAGGATTCGAACCTTCGAAGGCAGAGCCGTCAGATTTACAGTCTGATCCCTTTGGCCGCTCGGGAACCCCTCCGGTTAACCTGGTGTCGCAACGGAAATCATGCTTGCATCCGTTGTTTTGTCGTTTTTTTATACAAAAAAGCGACCGACAGCTAAGCGTCGCGCATTTTATTGTAAGCGACAGGGGGATGCAACTGTTGGACTAAGGAAGCGCATACGCCCCTTTTCAGGCAGCGCTCACCTCTCCCCTCCTTTTTCTTGTGGCGCCCGCTCGCCATGGTGTAAGGTCGCCCCTGCCCGGTAACCGATCGATGACATCATGACGACAGAGCACTCTCCCTATCTGCAATTCTCCCGCGACCAGTGGGCCATGCTGCGCGATTCGGTCCCTCTCACTCTCACTGAGCAGGATCTTCACACTCTCAGGGGCATCAACGAGCGAGTCTCTCTGCCCGAGGTCGAGGCCATCTATCTACCGCTGTCGCGACTCATCAACCTCTACGTCAAGGCCAAGCAACGCCGCAGCCGGGTGCTGGAGCAGTTTCTCGGCCAGTCCAGAGGCAAGGTCCCCTATATCATCAGCATCGCGGGCAGCGTGGCGGGCGGCAAGAGCACCACGGCGCGTATCCTGCAAGCTCTGCTGGAGCGCTGGCCGGAGCATCCCAAGGTCGAGCTCATCACCACGGATGGCTTCCTCTACTCCAAAAAGGAGTTGGAGGCGCGTGGGCTGATGCGTCGCAAGGGCTTCCCCGAATCCTATGACATCCGCCATCTGGTGGAGTTTGTGGCCAATGTTCGCGCCGGTCACGAGCGGGTCGAGGCCCCCGTCTACTCCCACCTCATCTATGACATCCTCCCCGATGAGACCAAGGTGGTCGAGCAGCCGGATATTCTGATCCTGGAGGGGCTCAATGTGCTGCAAAGCGGCATGGACTATCCGGAGCAACCGCACCGGGTCTTCGTCTCCGACTTCGTCGACTTCTCCATCTATGTGGATGCCGAGGCCGACCTGCTCAAGAGCTGGTACATAGAGCGCTTCCTCAAGTTTCGCAGCGGTGCCTTCGCCGATCCCAACTCGTACTTTCATCACTATGCCCAACTCAGCGATGAGGAGGCCGTGGCGGTTGCCTCCGGCATCTGGCAGGAGATCAACTACGTCAATCTGGTCGAAAACATCTTGCCAACCCGGGAACGGGCCAACCTGATCCTGACCAAGGGGCGGGATCATGCGGTGGAGCAGGTAAAGCTTCGCAAGTAACCGGGACGAAAATAAAAAAGGTGGCCACGGCCATAATGCCAGTCAGTTAAGACTGACTGGCATTGTTTTTATTGGATTTTTTCACGCTGTACTTCTGCGGTCTTGGCTTCACGCAGCGGGGGTAACTTCGCTCTATCCTATCGGGTAACACAAACTGCCCCGCTTGTTTCTCCAACTCCGCCACCCGCTTAGGGATATTCCCTGGTGACATGAACGGCATACAGCTCAA
>NZ_JBFODE010000069.1:0-20190 GCF_040908155.1 Aeromonas sp. R6-2
GATTACTCGATAACCTTGGCTACAACGCCGGCGCCAACAGTACGGCCACCTTCACGGATTGCGAAGCGCAGACCGTCGTCCATCGCGATCGGGCAGATCAGGGTAACAACCATCTTGATGTTGTCGCCCGGCATGACCATCTCTACGCCTTCCGGCAGTTCGATGGTACCGGTCACGTCGGTAGTACGGAAGTAGAACTGCGGACGGTAGCCCTTGAAGAACGGGGTGTGACGACCACCTTCTTCCTTGGACAGTACGTATACTTCGGACTCGAACTTGGTGTGCGGGGTGATGGTGCCCGGCTTCGCCAGTACCTGACCACGCTCTACGTCTTCACGCTTCACGCCACGCAGCAGGGCGCCAACGTTCTCACCTGCACGACCTTCGTCCAGCAGCTTACGGAACATTTCAACACCGGTACAGGTGGTCTTGGTGGTCTCTTTGATACCAACAATTTCAACTTCTTCACCTACCTTCACGATACCGCGCTCTACACGACCGGTAACGACAGTACCACGACCGGCGATGGAGAATACGTCTTCGATCGGCATCAGGAACGGCATGTCGATGGCACGCTCCGGCTCCGGGATGTAGGTATCCAGGTGACCGGCCAGCTCCAGGATCTTCTCTTCCCACTGAGCTTCGCCTTCCAGCGCCTTCAGGGCAGAGCCACGTACGACCGGCAGGTCGTCGCCCGGGAAGTCGTACTCGGACAGCAGCTCACGCACTTCCATCTCTACCAGCTCGAGCAGCTCTTCGTCATCAACCATGTCGCACTTGTTCATGAACACGATGATGTACGGAACGCCTACCTGGCGACCCAGCAGGATGTGCTCACGGGTCTGCGGCATCGGGCCGTCGGTAGCAGCTACTACCAGGATTGCGCCGTCCATCTGGGCAGCACCGGTGATCATGTTCTTAACGTAGTCGGCGTGACCCGGGCAGTCTACGTGAGCGTAGTGACGGGTAGCGGTGTCGTATTCTACGTGGGAGGTGTTGATGGTGATACCACGCTCACGCTCTTCCGGCGCCTTGTCGATCTGGTCGAAGGCGAAGGCCTTACCACCGAAGTGCTTGGCCAGCACGTTGGTGATAGCGGCGGTCAGGGTGGTTTTACCGTGGTCAACGTGGCCGATGGTACCCACGTTAACGTGAGGTTTGGAACGCTCAAATTTTTCTTTAGACACGACGTAGTCCTTCTAGGTTAAACCCGCCTACCGTCGTAGGCGGGGATTCTTAAATTACTTGGATTTGCGCTCGTCAATCACTGCTTGGGCAATGTTGTTCGGAGCTTCAGAGTACTTGCCGAACTCCATGGAGTAGGAGGCACGACCCTGGGTTGCGGAACGCAGATCGGTAGCGTAGCCGAACATCTCGGCAAGCGGAACCATGGCGCGTACGATCTTGCCGGACGGACCATCTTCCATGCCTTCGATGATGCCACGACGACGGTTCAGGTCACCGATAACGTCGCCCATGTAGTCTTCCGGAGTCTCGACTTCGACCTTCATGATCGGCTCGAGCAGAACCGGACTGGCCTTCATGAAGCCTTCCTTGAACGCCAGAGAAGCGGCGATCTTGAACGCCAGTTCGGAAGAGTCAACATCGTGGTAGGAACCGAAGTGCAGACGAACACCCAGGTCTACTACCGGATAGCCGGCCAGCGGACCAGTCTTCAGCTGCTCCTGGATACCCTTGTCGACGCCCGGGATGAATTCGCCCGGAATCACGCCACCCTTGATGTCGTTGACGAACTCGTAGCCCTTGCCTTCTTCCAGCGGGTACATGTCGATCACAACGTGACCGAACTGACCGCGACCACCGGACTGCTTGGCGTGCTTACCGGTGATGTCAACCGCCTTGGAGCGGATGGTCTCACGATAGGCAACCTGCGGCTTACCAACGTTGGCTTCTACCTTGAACTCGCGACGCATACGGTCAACGATGATGTCCAGGTGAAGTTCGCCCATGCCGGCGATGATGGTTTGACCAGATTCTTCGTCGGTCCATACGCGGAAGGACGGATCTTCCTGAGCCAGACGGCCCAGTGCCAGGCCCATCTTCTCTTGGTCAGCCTTGGTTTTCGGCTCAACCGCGATGGAGATTACCGGCTCCGGGAACTCCATACGCTCGAGGATGATCGGCGCTTTTTCGTCACACAGGGTGTCACCGGTGGTGACGTCCTTCAGACCGATGGCAGCAGCGATGTCACCCGCGCGAACTTCTTTGATCTCTTCACGCTTGTTGGCGTGCATCTGAACGATACGACCAAAGCGCTCACGACGATCCTTAACGGAGTTCAGCACGGAGTCACCGGAGTTAACGATACCGGAGTAGACGCGGAAGAAGGTCAGGTTGCCCACGAACGGATCGGTGGCAATCTTGAACGCCAGCGCAGAGAACGGCTCGTCATCAGAGGCGTGACGCTCGTCCTTGGTCTCGCCGTCCATCTTCAGGCCGTCGATAGCAGCTACGTCGGTCGGAGCAGGCAGGTACTCGATCACGGCGTCCAGCATGGCCTGTACGCCCTTGTTCTTGAACGCAGAACCACAGGTAACCAGGATGATCTCGTTGTTCAGCACGCGCTGACGCAGAGCACCCTTGATCTCTTCCTCGGTCAGCTCGTCACCGCCCAGGTACTTCTCCATCAGCTCTTCAGAGGCTTCAGCAGCAGCTTCGATCAGGTTCTGACGCAGCTCTTGTGCTTTCTCTTCCAGCTCGGCCGGAACGTCTTCATAGGTGAAGGTGACGCCTTGGTCGGCTTCGTTCCAGTTGATGGCCTTCATCTTGACCAGGTCGATGACGCCCTTGAAGTTCTCTTCTGCGCCGATGTTCAGCTGCAGGGGAACCGGGGTGCCCTTCAGACGGGTCTTGATCTGCTCAACGCAACGCAGGAAGTTGGCACCGGTACGGTCCATCTTGTTGACGAACGCGATACGGGGAACCTTGTACTTGTTAGCCTGACGCCATACGGTCTCAGACTGCGGCTGAACACCACCTACGGCACAGTAAACCATCACGGCACCGTCCAGAACACGCATGGAACGCTCTACCTCGATGGTGAAGTCCACGTGACCCGGGGTGTCGATGATGTTGATGCGGTGCGGCTGGAACTGCTTACCCATACCAGACCAGAAGGCGGTGGTAGCAGCGGAGGTGATGGTGATACCACGCTCTTGTTCCTGCTCCATCCAGTCCATGGTGGCGGCGCCATCGTGAACTTCACCGATCTTGTGGTTTACACCGGTGTAAAACAGGACGCGTTCGGTGGTAGTGGTCTTACCTGCGTCGATGTGAGCGGAGATACCGATATTACGGTAGCGCTCAATGGGGGTTGTACGAGCCATTAGTCATCCTCTTACTAAGGAGTTGTCCTTAGACATGCATAAGATGCGCAGAGCCCAAAGGGCCCTGCGCAGGCAATTACCAGCGGAAGTGAGCGAAAGCCTTGTTGGCTTCGGCCATGCGGTGCACGTCTTCACGCTTCTTGACGGAGGCGCCTTTGTTCTCAGCCGCGTCCAGCAGTTCGCCGGCCAGGCGCTGAGCCATAGATTTTTCACCACGTTTACGAGCGGCATCAACCAGCCAGCGCATTGCCAGGGCATTGCGACGTACCGGACGAACTTCTACCGGTACCTGATAGGTTGCACCACCGACACGACGAGACTTAACCTCGACGGCCGGACGGATGTTGTCCAGAGCCTCTTCGAATACGGCCAGGTGCTCTTTGCCAGTCTTGGTGGCAATGATATCCAGGGCACCGTAAACGATGGCTTCGGAAACAGATTTCTTACCGTCAACCATTACTACGTTGACGAATTTAGCCAGCAGCTCAGATCCGAACTTGGGATCCGGCAGGATTTTACGCTGACCAACAACACGACGTCTTGGCATTTCAAATTCTCCGTGAACTTCAGGGGTTACCCAAAACTAGAAAGTTTTTAACTAGATAACGTATTAACGTTTGGCCTTACTTAACGGAGAACCATTAAGCTTTCGGGCGCTTCACGCCGTACTTGGAACGAGCTTGCTTACGGTCTTTCACGCCAGCACAGTCCAGAGCACCACGAACGGTGTGATAACGCACACCCGGCAGGTCCTTAACACGACCGCCGCGGATCAGAACAACAGAGTGCTCTTGCAGGTTGTGACCTTCACCACCGATGTAGGAGGTGACTTCGAAACCGTTGGTCAGACGCACACGGCAAACTTTACGCAGAGCGGAGTTCGGCTTCTTCGGGGTGGTGGTGTATACACGGGTGCACACGCCACGCTTCTGAGGGCACGCTTCCAGTGCCGGAACGTTGCTTTTATACACGTTCTTGACACGCGGCTTGCGAACCAGCTGGTTAATAGTTGCCATCAAAAGGCTCCTGGTTATGACTTCATAAACATGTGAAAAATCCTCCCCGCAGACACGGGGACGCGAAATTCTAGGTCCACATGGGCTGTGAGTCAAGATTTATACAATTGCAGAGCGCATGCTGATCGGCTCGCCAGATCATTCTCCCCAGCTCAGGGGTGAACCGTACTCGGCAATCAGATCAACCAAGCCGCCCATGGAGATCGACTGCCCCTCAAGCGCGCTGAGCCCACGCGCCTGCAGATCCTCTTGTAACACATAGAGGGGGACGCCCTGCAGCCGGCTCAGCCAGGCCTGGGTACAAGCGGCAATCACGCCGTCTTGCAACAGCACAACAGGATCCCCGGCGGTGCGATGCGCCAGACATTGCTCCAATGAACGGCTGGCAAATGGAGAGCTCATGACCAAATGCAACATGAAGACCTCAGAACATGATTCGGGTAGGAAAGTCGAGCCAACGGGCCGTCAGCCGGTCACGCTCCAGCACAGTGACCGGGATGAGCAGTCGCTCCTGTGTCAGCCCTCGCTCCCGTAATGCTTCGGCGCACACATAGACCTGCTCGATGTCATAGAGCTCGAGCAGACGGAAGGTAGGGGCATAGTGGCGCTGCCCTATGCCATCCGGCTGCTGGTTGTCCAGCAGTTGATAGACGCCATCCTCAATGAAGAAGAGTGCCAGCTCCTCGGTCAGCGCCGAGGTGGCCAGCACGGCATCGAGCCCTTCGCGGCCGTGGGCGGTGCCATGAGGGGCATGGCGAGTGATAAACGCAACCTGGTTCACTGGGCTCTCCTTAAAACTGCACGAAACGGTCGGCTTCCAGGGCGGCCTCGGCAAGCTGTCCCAATCCGCTCATCACGAAGGGCGCCTGTAGATTCGAGTGCTCCATACCCAGGCTTGTTGCCTCCTGTCCGTCCACCACACCCCGTCGCAACGCGGCCGCCACGCATACATCGAGGCGAAGTCCCTGCTCCAATGCCAACTCACTCCAGAGGCGATGCGCATCCACCTCATCGCTGGCCGGTGCCAACAGGCAGTTGCCATTGCCGACCCCATCCTGATAGAAAAAGAGATGGCTGATACGATGGCCCTGGGCCAGCACGGAGCGGGCAAAGCGATAGGCCGTATGGGAGCGCTCGCTGCCATAGGCAGGCGCTGTCACCAGAATGGCAAACGTAAGGCTCATAAAACTTTTCCTCCGGGATTTGGCCTCAATTCTAGGTGAGGCACCGCCGATCAAAAAAGCCCCCGAAGGGGCTTTCATCGAAACAGGATTAGCCTCAGCTGTAGGCGATCGCTTCGACCTCGACCAGCACATCTTTGGGCAGACGGGCGACCTCGACACAGGAGCGGGCCGGCGCGGCCTCACCAAAGTACTTGGCGTAGACCTGATTGAAGGCCACAAAGTTATTCATGTCGCTCAGGAAGCAGGTGGTCTTGAGTACCTTGTCAGCCCCGGAACCCGCCGCGTCCAGCACGGCCAGCAGGTTCTTCATGACCTGCTCGGCCTGGGCCTCGATACCCCCCGCCACGATCTCCATGGTGGCCGGGTCAAGCGGGATCTGGCCAGAGGTGAAGACCAGCTCACCCAGACGGGTCCCCTGAACATAGGGCCCGATGGCGGCCGGCGCCTTGTCGGTTGCAACGATCTGTTTTGCCATGAAGCTATCCCCCTGTTTGGCAGTTATTCGCTCTCTTCTTCACCCTGCTTGCGCTGTCGGATGTAGAGATAGACGGTGTGTTTGGAAATGTTGAGCTTGTCCGCCACCAGATTGATGGAATCCTTGATGTCAAAGATCCCCTTCTCGAACAGCTGGGTGACGATGAAGCGATTCTTGGCGTTGTTGGCCACGGTCGGGTCGCGATTGATCTCGTCAATGGTGTTGTCCACCGTCTGGGCGACCAGCTCCTCCACGCTGTTGGCGAAGGTCTCCGGCGTGTGCTTCTCCACCTGCTGCGGGGTGGGGAAAAACTCGGCCACAAACTCGTGGAACGGCGCGTTGATATGCAGATTAATACAAATGAGACCGATGACCTTACGCTCTTTGTTGCGTATCGCAATGGTGGTCGACTTCATCAGGGCACCGGTACGGCTACGGGTGAAGTAGCTGTGGGTGTAGTCTTGCCCCGTGGTCTCGATATCCTTGAGCATGCGCAACGCGAGATCGGTGATCGGCGCTCCCAGGGTTCGCCCGGTATTGAATCCGTTGGCGATCATGATGACCGACTCATGGAGGTTTTCCAGGGAGTGCAGCACCACTTCACAATGCTTGCCGAACAGTTCGGCCATCCCCATCACCACGCCCTCGTATGAGCGCAACAGCTCCTTGTCCTCAGCGGTGAACGTGCGGCTGATCGGAGTCTCTTCCGGTAGCAGCGCCTCTTCAATACCGACTGTCATGGTATCTCCCTGTAAAAACCGTATAACTTCGTCGAGTTTTCAGAGCCGACAAGGGCTTGTCAACTTTTTTTGATTTTTTACGTCATAAGCTTGAGTCAGATCATCCTGCTCCGCTCATTGCGCGATGAACACAAATAAAAAAAGGGCTCCCAACGGGAGCCCTCTTCATCACAGCTTACTCTTCGTCGAAGCTGCCGGCTGCATTGAGCAGATCCGCGAGGTTCTGCTGCGCTTCATCGGCGGTCACCTGGGGGATACCCACATCGCGGGCCGCAGCGGCACGCTTGTTGATACGACCCTGGTGGTACGCAAAGCCGGTACCGGCCGGGATCAGACGGCCCACGATCACGTTCTCCTTCAGACCGCGCAGTTCATCGCGCTTGCCACCAACGGCGGCTTCGGTCAGTACGCGGGTGGTCTCCTGGAAGGAGGCCGCGGAGATGAAGGACTCGGTGCTCAGAGAGGCCTTGGTGATACCCATCAGCACGTGGCGGAAGCTAGCCGGTGTCTTGCCTTCGGCAACCAGGCGACGGTTGGCGATGTTGACACGAGCCACTTCAACCTGCTCGCCATCGATGAACTCGGAATCACCGGAGTTCATGATCTCACACTTACGCAGCATCTGACGTACGATGACTTCGATGTGCTTGTCGTTGATCTTAACGCCCTGCAGACGGTAAACGTCCTGCACTTCGTTAACGATGTAGTTGGCAACCGGGCTGATACCACGCAGACGCAGGATGTCGTGAGCAGACTCGGGACCGTCGGCCAGGACTTCACCCTTGGTGACCTTTTCACCTTCAAAGACGTTCAGGTTACGCCACTTCGGAATCATCTCTTCGTAGATGTCGCCACCTTCGGTCGGAGTGATCACCAGACGACGCTTGCCCTTGGTCTCCTTGCCGAAGGAGATGGTACCGGAGATCTCGGCCAGGATGGCCGGCTCTTTCGGCTGACGCGCTTCGAACAGGTCGGCAACACGCGGCAGACCACCGGTGATGTCCTTGGTACCGCCGGATTCCTGCGGGATACGCGCAACCGCGTCACCCACACCCACGTTGGCACCATCTTCCAGGTTGACGATCGCCTTGCCCGGCAGGAAGTACTGGGCGGCGACGTCGGTGCCCGGGATCATCACATCGTTGCCGGCGGCATCGACCAGTTTAACGGTCGGACGCTTCTCTTTACCCATGCTCGGACGCTCGTTGACATCCAGCACGACGATAGAGGAGAGGCCGGTCAGTTCGTCGGTCTGACGGGTGATGGTCACACCATCGATCATGTCTTCGAAGTGGATACGACCGGCCACTTCGGTGATGATCGGGTGGGTGTGCGGATCCCAGTTCGCGACTGTCTCACCGGCGGTCACCGCCTGGCCATCTTTCACCTCGAGCACGGAACCGTACGGGAGCTTGTGGCTCTCTTTGGTACGGCCCATCTCGTCCATGATGGTCAGTTCGGTAGAACGAGAGGTGATAACCAGCTTGTCTTCGCTGTTGTGAACGAACTTGGCGTTCTGCAGCTTGATGGTACCGGTGTTCTTGACCTGGATGCTGCTCTCGGCAGCGGCACGAGATGCGGCACCACCGATGTGGAAGGTACGCATCGTCAGCTGGGTACCCGGCTCACCGATGGACTGGGCGGCGATAACACCGACCGCTTCACCACCGTTGACCAGGTGACCACGGGCCAGATCACGGCCGTAGCAGTGAGCACAGATACCGAAGTCGGTCTCACAGGTGATGGCAGAACGAACCTTGACGCGATCCACGGAGTTGCGCTCCAGCAGGTCACACAGGCGCTCGTCCAGCAGGGTGTTGCGCGCAACCAGAACTTCGTCCTCGGTGCCCGGCTTGATCACATCCTCGGCCACCACACGACCCAGCACGCGCTCGCGCAGCGGCTCGACCACGTCGCCACCCTCGATGAGGGGGGCCATCCACAGACCTTCGACGGTGCCACAGTCTTTCTCGGTAACGACCATGTCCTGAGCCACGTCAACCAGACGGCGGGTCAGGTAACCGGAGTTAGCGGTTTTCAGTGCGGTATCCGCCAGACCCTTACGGGCACCGTGAGTGGAGATGAAGTACTGCAGTACGTTCAGACCTTCACGGAAGTTTGCCACGATCGGGGTCTCGATGATGGAGCCGTCCGGCTTCGCCATCAGGCCACGCATACCGGCCAGCTGACGGATCTGGGCGGCAGAACCCCGCGCACCGGAGTCGGCCATCATAAAGATGCTGTTGAAAGAGGCTTGCTCTTCCTCTTCGCCCAGGGAGTTAACTGCACGCTCCTTGGACAGGTTCTCCATCATGGCCTTGGAGACGCGCTCGTTGGCGCTGGCCCAGATATCGATAACCTTGTTGTAACGCTCGCCCGCGGTCACCAGACCAGACAGGAACTGGTCCTGGATCTCGGCAACTTCGGCTTCGGCTGCCGCGATGATCTCTTTCTTGGCATCCGGGATCAGCATGTCGTCGATGCCTACGGAGGCACCGGACAGGGCCGCATAGTGGAAACCGGTATACATCAGCTGGTCAGCGAAGATGACGGTGTCCTTCAGGCCCTGCTTGCGATAGCAGGTGTTCAGCAGACGGGAGATCTGCTTCTTGCCCATGGCCTGGTTGGAGACGTACTTGATCCAGTTTTGCGGATTGGCAGCCAGATCGGCCTTGGCGGCATCGTTCAACACCATCGGCGGGTCGATCAGCGCGTACTCCATGCCTTTGGGCAGGATCAGGCTCAGGATCGCACGACCAACGGTGGTGTTCTTCATCTCGGTCTTGGCAACCAGCTCACCGGCTTCGTTCTTCACGTACTCGGTGATACGGACCTTGACGCGAGCGTGCAGATCGGCCAGACCGGCGCGATACACCTTCTCGGCTTCCTTGGCGCTGGACAGCACCATACCTTCGCCCTTGGCGGCGATACGGGCGCGGGTCATGTAGTACAGACCCAGTACCACGTCCTGGGACGGTACGATGATCGGCTCACCGGAGGCGGGCGACAGGATGTTGTTGGTAGACATCATCAGGGCGCGCGCTTCGAGCTGGGCTTCCAGGGTCAGGGGTACGTGTACCGCCATCTGGTCACCGTCGAAGTCCGCGTTAAACGCGGCACACACCAGCGGGTGCAGCTGAATCGCCTTGCCTTCGACCAGGGTCGGTTCGAACGCCTGGATACCCAGACGGTGCAGGGTCGGCGCACGGTTCAGCATGACCGGGTGCTCGCGAATCACTTCGTCCAGGATGTCCCAAACGACCGCTTCTTCGCGCTCCACCATCTTCTTGGCAGCCTTGATGGTGGTCGCCAGACCACGGGTCTCCAGCTTGCCGTAGATGAAGGGCTTGAACAGCTCCAGGGCCATCTTCTTGGGCAGACCGCACTGATGCAGGCGCAGGGTCGGACCTACGGTGATAACGGAACGACCGGAGTAGTCGACACGCTTACCGAGCAGGTTCTGACGGAAACGACCTTGCTTACCCTTGATCATGTCGGCCAGGGACTTCAGCGGGCGCTTGTTGGAGCCAGTGATGGCGCGGCCACGACGGCCGTTGTCCAGCAGCGCATCCACAGATTCCTGCAGCATACGCTTTTCGTTGCGCACGATGATGTCCGGGGCAGCCAGGTCGAGCAGGCGCTTCAGACGGTTGTTACGGTTGATCACGCGGCGGTACAGATCGTTCAGATCGGAGGTCGCGAAGCGGCCACCGTCGAGCGGCACCAGCGGGCGCAGATCCGGCGGCAGCACCGGCAGCACGGTCATGATCATCCACTCCGGCTTGTTGCCGGATTGCAGGAAGGCCTCCATCAGCTTCAGACGCTTGGTGGTCTTCTTGCGCTTGGTCTCGGAGTTGGTCTGATCCAGCTCTTCGCGCATGGTACGCACTTCGCCTTCCAGATCGATGCCGCGCAGCAGCTCGAGGATGGCTTCGGCACCCATCTTGGCGTCGAACTCGTCACCCCACTCTTCCAGGGCGTCCAGATACTGCTCTTCGGTCAGCATCTGGCTGCGCTCGAGGTTGGTCATGCCTGCTTCGATCACCACGTAGGATTCGAAGTAGAGCACGCGCTCGATGTCGCGCAGCGTCATGTCCAGCAACAGACCGATACGGGACGGCAGGGACTTCAGGAACCAGATGTGGGCGGTCGGGCTGGCCAGCTCGATGTGACCCATGCGCTCACGACGCACCTTGGTCTGAGTCACTTCAACGCCGCACTTCTCGCAGATCACACCGCGGTGCTTGAGGCGCTTGTACTTGCCGCACAGACACTCGTAGTCCTTCACCGGCCCGAAGATACGGGCACAGAACAGACCATCGCGCTCCGGCTTGAAGGTACGGTAGTTGATGGTCTCAGGCTTCTTGACCTCACCGAATGACCACGAACGGATCATGTCGGGAGAGGCCAGACCGATTTTGATGCTATCAAACTCTTCGGTCTTGGTCTGAGCCTTCAAAAACTTGAGTAAGTCTTTCACGTGTTTCCCCTGTCAGGAGTCTAACCTCGGCGCCCCAACTGCCTAAACAGCGGGGCGCCCACGTCAATTTGCGAACAATAAGAGCGTGCTCTTACTCTTCTTCCAGCTCGATGTTGATACCCAGGGAGCGGATTTCCTTCAGCAGTACGTTGAAGGACTCGGGCATGCCCGGCTCCATACGGTGGTCACCGTCCACGATGTTCTTGTACATCTTGGTACGGCCGTTCACATCGTCAGACTTGACGGTCAGCATCTCCTGCAGGGTGTATGCCGCACCGTAAGCCTCCAGGGCCCACACTTCCATCTCACCGAAACGCTGACCACCGAATTGAGCCTTACCACCCAGCGGCTGCTGGGTAACCAGGCTGTAGGAGCCGGTAGAACGCGCGTGCATCTTGTCGTCTACCAGGTGGTTCAGCTTCAGCATGTACATGTAGCCAACGGTAACCTTGCGCTCGAACGGCTTGCCGGTGCGGCCGTCGATCAGGGTGATCTGACCGGATTCCGGCAGATCGGCCAGCTTCAGCAGCGCCTTGATTTCGCGCTCCTTGGCACCGTCAAACACCGGAGTGGCGACCGGCAGACCCTTACGCAGATTGCTGACCAGGGTACGCACTTCGTCGTCGGAGAGCTCGGCGATGTCGACCTGCTGGCTGTCCTTCTCGCCCAGGTCATAGACCTGTTGCAGGAAGTTGCGCATCTCGTGCAGCTCGCGTTGCTCCTTGACCATGCGATCGATCTTCTCGCCGATCCCCTTGGCCGCCAGGCCCAGGTGAACTTCGAGGATCTGACCGATGTTCATACGAGACGGTACGCCCAGCGGGTTCAGTACGATGTCGACCGGACGGCCGAACTCGTCATGGGGCATGTCTTCGACCGGGTTGATCTTGGAGACCACACCCTTGTTACCGTGACGGCCCGCCATCTTGTCACCCGGCTGGATGCGACGCTTAACGGCCAGATAGACCTTGACGATCTTCAGCACGCCCGGCGCCAGGTCATCACCCTGGATGATCTTGCGACGCTTGTTCTCGAACTTCTTGTCGAAGTCGGCTTTCAGCTCGACGTGCTGCTCGGCGATCTGCTCCAGCTCGGTCTGCTTGCCTTCATCTTCGATGGCCAGCTCGAACCACTTGGTGCGATCCAGCTTGGAGAGCTTCTCTTCGCTGTAGCCAGAAGCGATCAGCAGGTTGCGGGCACGACCGAAGATACCGTTCTCGAGGATCTTGAACTCCTCGGTCAGGTCCTTCTTGGCCTGCTTGAGCTGCATCTCTTCGATTTCTTTGGCACGCTTGTCCTTCTCCACGCCATCGCGGGTAAAGACTTGCACGTCGACCACGGTACCGTAGACGCCGTTCGGCACGCGCAGGGAAGAGTCCTTCACATCGGAGGCCTTCTCACCAAAGATGGCGCGCAGCAGCTTCTCTTCCGGAGTCAGTTGGGTTTCACCCTTCGGGGTCACCTTACCGACCAGGATATCGCCACCCTTCACCTCGGCACCCACGTAGACGATACCGGACTCGTCCAGCTTGGACAGAGCAGCTTCACCCACGTTCGGGATATCGGCGGTGATCTCCTCCGGGCCCAGCTTGGTATCACGGGAGATACAGGCCAGTTCCTGGATGTGGATGGTGGTCAGACGGTCTTCCTGAACGATTCGCTCGTTAAGCAGGATGGAGTCTTCGAAGTTGTAACCATTCCACGGCATGAACGCGACGCGCAGGTTTTGGCCCAGCGCCAGTTCGCCAAGATCGGTGGACGGGCCGTCAGCCAGCACGTCACCGGCCATCACCGGCTCACCCAGCATTACGCAGGGGCGCTGGTTGATACAGGTGTTCTGGTTGGAACGGGTGTACTTGGTCAGGTTATAGATGTCGATACCGGCTTCGCCAGGCATCAGCTCATCTTCGTTCACCTTGATCACGATGCGGGAAGAGTCGACCTGGTCAACCATACCGCCACGCTTGGCGACGACGGTTACACCGGAGTCAACGGCCACAGCACGTTCCATACCGGTACCAACCAGCGGCTTGTCGGAGCGCAGGGTCGGCACGGCCTGACGTTGCATGTTCGAACCCATCAGTGCACGGTTCGCGTCATCGTGTTCGAGGAACGGGATCAGGGCCGCAGCAACGGAAACGATCTGTTGCGGGCTCACATCCATGTACTGGATCTGATCGGCGTTCATGAAGGTGGATTCGCCCTTGTGACGGCAGGGGATCAGCTCGTCTTTCAGGCGGCCGTCTTCGGTGGTCGCGGCGTTAGCCTGAGCGATCACGTACTTGCCTTCCTCGATGGCGGAGAGGTACTCGACCTCATCGGTGATGACGCCGTCGATCACCTTGCGGTACGGAGTCTCGAGGAAGCCGTACTCGTTGGTACGGGAGTAGACGGACAGGGAGTTGATCAGACCGATGTTCGGACCTTCCGGAGTCTCGATCGGGCACAGACGACCGTAGTGGGTCGGGTGCACGTCTCGCACTTCGAAGCCGGCGCGCTCACGGGTCAGACCGCCCGGGCCCAGCGCAGAGATACGGCGCTTGTGGGTCACTTCGGACAGCGGGTTGTTTTGGTCCATGAACTGAGACAGCTGGCTGGAACCAAAGAACTCTTTGACCGCGGCGGAGATCGGCTTGGCGTTGATCAGATCCTGCGGCATCAGCGCATCCAGGTCGCCCAGAGAGAGGCGTTCCTTGACCGCACGCTCGACACGGACCAGACCGACGCGGAACTGGTTTTCGGCCATTTCACCGACGGAACGGATACGACGGTTACCCAGGTGGTCGATATCGTCCACTTCGTCGTTGCCGTTACGGATGTCGATGAGGCGCTTCATGACATCGACGATGTCATCCTTGGTCAGCACGCCCACGCCAGTCTCGTCTTCACGACCCAGACGGCGGTTGAACTTCATGCGACCCACGGTAGACAGATCGTAGCGCTCGGAAGAGAAGAACAGGTTCTCAAACAGCTGCTCGGCGGCCTCGCGGGTGGGCGGCTCGCCCGGACGCATCATGCGGTAGATTTCTACCAGCGCTTCCAGGCGGTTGCTGCTGGAGTCGATGCGCAGGGTCTCGGACATGTAAGCACCGTGGTCCAGTTCGTTGGTGAACAGAACCTCGAAGTGCTTGAAGCCAGCCTGAGACAGGTTGGCGATCGCCTCCAGGCTCAATTCCTGGTTGGCGGTGACGACCAGCTCGCTGGTCTGCGGGTTCAGGTATTCCTTGGCGGAAACCTTGCCCACGACGTACTCCACCGGCACCTCGATCTGGGTGACAGCGTCTTTTTCCAGCTGGCGGATGTGACGGGCGGTGATACGGCGACCCTTCTCCACGACCACGCTGCCATTGGCAACGATGTCGAAGGTGGCGGTTTCGCCACGCAGGCGCTCGGGCACCAGATCCATCATCAACTTACCATCCTTGATCTCGAAACGAATGGTTTCGAAGAAGGTGGCCAGGATCTCTTCAGTGGTGAAGTCCAGGGCACGCAGGATGATAGAAGCCGGCAGCTTGCGACGACGGTCGATACGCACGAACAGGTTGTCCTTGGCATCGAACTCGAAGTCCAGCCAGGAACCACGGTAGGGAATAACGCGTGCGTTATACAGCACCTTACCGGAGGAGTGGGTCTTGCCCTTGTCGTGGTCGAAGAAGACACCCGGGCTGCGGTGCAGCTGGGAGACGATAACACGCTCGGTACCGTTGATTACAAAGGTGCCGTTATCGGTCATGAGCGGGATCTCGCCCATGTACACTTCTTGTTCCTTGATGTCTTTGACGGTGCCGGCTGCTGCTTCACGATCGTACAGGACCATGCGAAGTTTGACGCGCAGCGGCGCGGAGTAGGTCACTCCACGGATTTGGCATTCTTTTACGTCAAATACCGGCTCACCCAGGCGATAGCTGACATACTGAAGCTCAGCACTACCGGAGTAACTGGTGATCGGGAAAACGCTACGGAAGGCGGCCTCAAGGCCGTACGCACCCTCCGGGTCAGCCTCGATGAACTGCTTGAAGGAGTCCAGCTGAATGGACAACAGATAAGGCGTGTCCAGTACCTGGTCTCGCTTACCGAAGTCCTTACGAATGCGTTTTTTTTCGGTATAAGAGTAAACCATAGGGTTCCTCAGCTCGCTGATAAGTGACCCACTCTGCCCAAGGGGGCAGCTCTGTCAACACCGTTTTTGTAGACCGGACGGCAAGGCCGTCCAGGGCTGCGATTCTGAGAGACGAAAACGGTGTGAAATGCTCTCAGTCTACAGCGCAAAAGGGCCGGTGAACAAAAATTCACCAGCCCTAGCCTGATTAGTCTCAGGCTAATCTACATAAATGCAGATTATTTGACCTCAACGGAGGCACCGGCAGCTTCCAGCTCTTTCTTCAGAGCTTCAGCTTCGTCCTTGGACACGCCTTCCTTCAGGTTAGCCGGAGCGGATTCAACCAGATCCTTGGCTTCCTTCAGGCCCAGACCGGTGGCGCCACGAACAGCCTTGATAACGGCTACTTTGTTGGCACCGGCGCTGGTCAGAACTACGTCGAACTCGGTCTTCTCTTCTACGGCTTCAACAGCAGCCGGGCCAGCCATTACGGCAGCAGCAGCGGAAACACCGAACTTCTCTTCCATGGCGGAGATCAGCTCAACAACTTCCATTACGGACATGGAAGCAACGGCTTCGATGATTTGGTCTTTAGTGATAGACATGACAAAAATTCCTGATATTGAAATGACTTAAACTGCCTATAGAGGCGAGAATCAAGCAGCTTCTTTCTGATCGCGGACAGCAGCGATAGTACGAACCAGCTTGCCAGCGGCGGCTTCCTTCATGGTAGCCATCAGCTTTGCAATTGCTTCTTCGTAAGTCGGCAGCGTGGCCAGACGATCGATTTGTGCAGCGGCGATAAACTCACCGTTAAAAGCGCCGGCCTTGATCTCGAACTTTTGGTTCGCCTTGGCAAACTCTTTGAACAGGCGGGCAGCAGCGCCCGGGTGCTCGTTAGAGAATGCGATCAGGGTCGGACCGCTGAATGCGTCGTTCAGGCACTCGAATTCGGTACCTTCAACAGCGCGACGCAGCAGGGTGTTACGCACAACGCGCATATACACACCAGCTTCACGAGCGCTCTTACGCAGGGCGGTCATCTTGTCTACAGTAACGCCACGAGAATCGGCAACCACTGCGGACAGGGCGCCTTTGGCAGCTTCGGCGACTTCAGCAACGATCTGCTTTTTGTCTTCGAGTCCCAATGCCATTGGCTTAACTCCTGGATATAACCTGGGCCACCGTGACCCAGAAATTGAACACCCCTCGCGGGGAACGATATCGGTGGCAGGATTCCAGAAGAGAAAAATTCTCTCTCGCTGGGTTTCCGGCACCGTCTACGCAGGAAAATTAAGGTTTTTCAACCACCTGCGGTCTTGGACGGAGGCGAAGCCCCCAACCAAACTCAAGGCGCAAAATTTTAGTTCAAATTTTGCGCCTTGTAAATCAAATCAATTAGGCTTGCGCGTCCAGGGAGGCCTGGTCAACGGCAACACCGGCACCCATAGTGGTGGAGATGCTTACCTTCTTGATGTACTGGCCTTTGGCGGAAGAGGGCTTGGCCTTCTTCAGGGCAACCAGCAGGGCTTCGAGGTTCTCTTTCAGCTGAGCTTCGTTGAAGGAGACCTTACCCAGAGTGGTGTGGATGATACCGTTCTTGTCGTTACGGTAACGAACCTGACCGGCCTTGGCGTTCTTGACAGCTTCGGCAACGTTCGGGGTTACAGTACCAACTTTCGGGTTCGGCATCAGGCCACGCGGGCCCAGGATCTGACCCAGTTGACCAACAACGCGCATGGCATCCGGAGAGGCGATGACGACGTCGAAGTTCATTTCGCCCTTCTTGACCTGCTCAGCCAGGTCATCCATGCCAACCAGCTCAGCACCGGCAGCCTTGGCGGCTTCGGCGTTGGCACCCTGGGTGAACACGGCGACGCGGACGTCACGACCGGTACCGTGCGGCAGCACAGTGGCGCCACGGACGTTCTGGTCGGATTTACGAGCGTCGATGCCGAGGTTAACGGCAACGTCTACGCTCTCAACGAACTTGGCGGTGGCCAGTTCTTTCAGCAGGGCAATGGCTTCGTTGATGCCGTACTCTTTGGTACCGTCAACTTTCTCGCGAATTACGCGCATGCGCTTGGACAGTTTAGCCATCGTCTTATTCCTCCACTACCAGGCCCATGGAACGGGCGGAACCGGCGATGCAACGAACTTTGGCGGCCAGGTCGGCACCAGTCATGTCCGGCTCTTTGGTCTTGGCGATCTCTTCCAGCTGGGCAACGGTCACTTTACCGACCTTGTCCTTGTTGGGCTTGGAAGAACCAGACTTGATGCCAGCGGCTTTCTTCAGCAGGAAGGAAGCGGGCGGAGTCTTGGTTTCGAAGGTGAAGGAACGATCGCTGTACACGGTGATCACGACCGGAGTCGGAGCGCCTTTTTCCAGCTTCTCTGTACGAGCGTTGAACGCCTTACAGAATTCCATGATGTTCACACCGTGCTGACCCAGGGCCGGACCAACAGGGGGGGACGGGTTGGCCGCACCAGCAGCAACCTGCAGCTTGATATAAGCTGTGACTTTCTTAGCCATTACAAAATACCTCAAAAATGGGTTCTAGCGCCTCGGAGACATGCTCCTGCAAACGGCTCCCCAACTAAAAAGGGGCAGCGAATTATAGTGATATTCGCTGCCCCTGACAACACATTATGTGCAGAACTTAATCAGCCTTTCTCGACCTGGCTGAAGTCCAGCTCCACCGGGGTGGAGCGACCGAAAATGAGCACAGAGACCTTCAGGCGGCTCTTCTCGTAATCCACCTCTTCGACCACACCATTGAAGTCGGCGAACGGACCATCGGCCACACGAACCATCTCACCCGGCTCGAACAGGGTCTTCGGCTTCGGCTTGTCGTGGGCATCCTGCAGGCGATTCAGGATGGCATCGGCCTCTTTGTCGGAGATCGGCGCCGGGCGGTCGGAGGTACCACCGATGAAGCCCATGACGCGCGGGACATTGCGCACCAGGTGCCAGGAGGTCTCATCCATCACCATCTGCACCAGGACATAGCCCGGGAAAAACTTGCGCTCGCTCTTGCGCTTCTGGCCGGCACGCATCTCGACCACTTCTTCGGTCGGGACCAGTACTTCGCCAAACTTCTCTTCCATGCCGTGCATCTTGATATGCTCGCGCAGGGATTTGGCAACACGGCCTTCGTAGCCGGAAAATGCCTGCACTACATACCATCTCATACGTTGTTCACGTTGCTCAGTCATGGTTATTCCTTACACACCGGTAATGAGGTTGACCAGCCATACCAGGGCGCCGTCCAGCACGAACAGCAGCAGACCCATCACAGCGGTCACCGCCAGCACAATCAGGGTTGTCTGAATGGCTTCCTGACGGGTCGGCCATACGACCTTGCGCACTTCGAGGCGGGACTCGCGAGCAAAGGCCAGGGTAGCCTTACCCTTGGTGGTTTGCAGGGCCAGAGCGCCGGCCACAGCGATGACAACGACCACACCCACAGCGCGGACGACGGCAGAGACACCGCTACTCAGCAGGTAGTTACCCACTACAGCGGCCGCCAGGATGATGAAAACCAGGCCCCAAAGCAGGGTATCCTTGCTTCCGCCCTGGCTCTCAGAATTCACACTCATACAACCTACCTGTATCTGACGTTACCAAAGACACAAAAGCCCCGCACTTGGCGAGGTATGCTGGCAGGGGCGGAGGGACTCGAACCCCCAACCATCGGTTTTGGAGACCGCTGTTCTACCAATTCGAACTACGCCCCTGCATAAGAAAGCCCCTATTATAGGGGCTTTCACTATTCATTGTAAGCCTTGATTACTCGATAACCTTGGCTACAACGCCGGCGCCAACAGTACGGCCACCTTCACGGATTGCGAAGCGCAGACCGTCGTCCATCGCGATCGGGCAGATCAGGGTAACAACCATCTTGATGTTGTCGCCCGGCATGACCATCTCTACGCCTTCCGGCAGTTCGATGGTACCGGTCACGTCGGTAGTACGGAAGTAGAACTGCGGACGGTAGCCCTTGAAGAACGGGGTGTGACGACCACCTTCTTCCTTGGACAGTACGTATACTTCGGACTCGAACTTGGTGTGCGGGGTGATGGTGCCCGGCTTCGCCAGTACCTGACCACGCTCTACGTCTTCACGCTTCACGCCACGCAGCAGGGCGCCAACGTTCTCACCTGCACGACCTTCGTCCAGCAGCTTACGGAACATTTCAACACCGGTACAGGTGGTCTTGGTGGTCTCTTTGATACCAACAATTTCAACTTCTTCACCTACCTTCACGATACCGCGCTCTACACGACCGGTAACGACAGTACCACGACCGGCGATGGAGAATACGTCTTCGATCGGCATCAGGAACGGCATGTCGATGGCACGCTCCGGCTCCGGGATGTAGGTATCCAGGTGACCGGCCAGCTCCAGGATCTTCTCTTCCCACTGAGCTTCGCCTTCCAGCGCCTTCAGGGCAGAGCCACGTACGACCGGCAGGTCGTCGCCCGGGAAGTCGTACTCGGACAGCAGCTCACGCACTTCCATCTCTACCAGCTCGAGCAGCTCTTCGTCATCAACCATGTCGCACTTGTTCATGAACACGATGATGTACGGAACGCCTACCTGGCGACCCAGCAGGATGTGCTCACGGGTCTGCGGCATCGGGCCGTCGGTAGCAGCTACTACCAGGATTGCGCCGTCCATCTGGGCAGCACCGGTGATCATGTTCTTAACGTAGTCGGCGTGACCCGGGCAGTCTACGTGAGCGTAGTGACGGGTAGCGGTGTCGTATTCTACGTGGGAGGTGTTGATGGTGATACCACGCTCACGCTCTTCCGGCGCCTTGTCGATCTGGTCGAAGGCGAAGGCCTT
>NZ_JBFODE010000007.1:0-84311 GCF_040908155.1 Aeromonas sp. R6-2
ACTGGCGGGGCCTTCTTGTTTCGGGTGAACTACTCGTCTTTCTTGTCCCGGGAGAGCAGGGCTATCGCCGCCTCTTTCGGGTTCTTGCCCTCGTAGAGCACCTTGTAGATCTGTTCGCAGATGGGCATCTCCACCCCACAGCGTGCCGCCAGCAGGTGCACCTCCTTGGTGTTGCGATGCCCCTCGACGACCTGGCCTATTTCGGTCATGGCACTCTCGACCGACTTGCCGGCCCCCAGCGCCAGACCGAAGCGGCGGTTGCGCGACTGGTTGTCGGTACAGGTGAGAACCAGGTCCCCGAGTCCTGCCATCCCCATGAAGGTCTTGGCATCGGCACCGAGGGCGAGCCCGAGGCGCTGCATCTCAACCAGGCCACGGGTGATGAGGGCGGTACGTGCGTTGGCACCAAAGCCCAGACCATCGGAGAGACCGGCACCGATGGCGATGACGTTCTTCACGGCGCCACCCAGCTGCAGGCCGATAAAGTCCGGGTTGGTATAGACCCGGAACGAGCGGCCACAGTGCAGCAGGTGGGAGAGGTCCTCGGCAAAGTCGTCATGGGTTGAGGCGACCGAGATGGCGGTCGGCATGCCGGCGGCCAGCTCCCTGGCGAAGGTGGGACCGGAAATCACCGCCAGCGGCATGGTATCGCCCAAGACCTCGCGCGCCACCTCTTGCAGCAGGCGGCCGCTGTCCGGCTCCAGGCCCTTGGTGGCCCAGGCGATACGGCTGTCGGGGCGCAGGAAGGGCCTGATCCGGGCCAGCACCTCTCCGAAGACATGGCTCGGGACTACCAGCAGCAGCACGGGAGCCGCCGTGACAGCCTCTTGCAGATCCGAGGTCAGCAGCAGGGAATCGGGAAAGGGCACATCCGGCAGGAAGGCCTTGTTGCAGTGCTCTCTGGCCAGATCGGCAACGTGAGCCGGATCGTGACCCCACAGCAGGGTCGGATGGCCGTTACGGGCCAGAGAAATGGCAAGGGCGGTGCCATAAGACCCCGCCCCCAAGACCGAAATGGCAGCCTTGTCACTCATCTCAAGCTTCCGCAGTGGCCTGCTCTGCCTGCAGTTGGGCCACATGCTGGGCGAACAGGGCATCGAAGTTGACTGGAGCCAGGTTCAGCTGCGGGAAGGAGCCGCGGTTAACCATGGCGGAGACGGCTTCACGAGCGTACGGGAACAGGATGTTCGGGCAGAAGGCGGCCAGGCAGTGAGCCAGCTGCGGCTCCGGCAGGTTGCCGATGGTGAAGATACCGGCCTGGTGCACTTCGCACAGGAAGGCGGTCTCTTCGCCCAGCTTGCAGGTGACGGTCAGGGTCAGCACCACTTCGTAGATGCTTTCGGCCAGCATATTGGTCTTGGTGTCCATATCCAGGCTGACTTCCGGCTGCCACTCTTTCTGGAAGATGTGCGGGGTGTTCGGTGCCTCGAACGAAACATCCTTCACATAGACGCGCTGGATGTGGAATTCCGGTTGCTGTACTTCCTGGTTGTTGATCGCTTCAGCCATGTTGTTTGATTCCTTTATTTAGCAAAAACGGGGCCTGTGGCCCCGGGATTATCAGCGCTTCTTGGTGACCGGCAGGTTATCTGCACGCCACTGGGCCATGCCACCCGCCAGGGTGTGCACCCGCTTGAAGCCATGCTTGTAGAGGGCTCCGGCGGCGGCACCCGCACTCATACCTGTCTCGCACACCACGATAATGGGGTCATCCTTGTGCTTTTCAAGCTGGCCCAGGTTGTTGGCCTGGATTTCGCTGAGGATGAGGTGCTGGGCACCGGCCAGATGGCCGCGACCAAACTCGTCGAGAGTACGGATGTCGACCACCACGGCATTCTCGCGGTTGATCAGCATGGTGGCGGCGTGGTTATTAACCGCCTTGACGGGGGAGAAACGGGCACGCACCGTGGTGTAGATCAGGGTGCCGGCCAGGCCGAACCAGGCTGCGGTGAGCAGGGGGTTGCGGCCCGCGAAATCCAGATACTCTTGCATCTTTCCTACAATCCAAATCCGGGACAAGGGCCCGAGTATACATGGGGGAGGTGAGAATATCAGCCATCAATGGGGCAAAGCGGGAGCACGTTCTCAGGCAGGGCTGGCGGGCCCCGGCGGATCAGGTGACTATTTCGGCGGATGTAGTAATATTACGCTAGTTTCGCTTTCTGCAATTCATTCCAATCCGAGAGGACATAGTCTTATGTCAACAGCCAAGAAACCCCTGGTTCTGGTCATCATGGACGGTTGGGGCTACAGCGACAAGGCAGAGCACAACGCCGTCGCCGCCGCCAACACCCCCAATCTGGATCGCCTCGCTCGTGACTACACCAGCACCCTCATCTCCGGCTCCGGCCTCGACGTCGGTCTGCCCGATGGTCAAATGGGCAACTCCGAGGTGGGTCACGTCAACATCGGCGCCGGCCGGATCGTCTACCAGGAGCTGACCCGCATCTCCAAAGACATCCAGGACGGCCCCTTCTTCGACAACGTCGAGATCGGCAAGGCCGTCGATGCCGCCGTTCAGGCCGGCAAGGCTGTCCACATTATGGGCCTGATGTCTCCGGGTGGCGTGCACAGCCACGAAGAGCACATCCTGGGGATGATCGAGATGGCCGCCCGTCGTGGCGCCGAGCAGATCTACTTCCACGCCTTCCTGGATGGCCGTGACGTGCCGCCGCGCTCCGCCCAGTCCTCCATCGAGCTGTTCGACGCCAAGTTTGCCGCCCTCGGCAAGGGTCGCTTCGCCTCCATGATCGGTCGTTACTACGCCATGGATCGCGACAACCGTTGGGACCGCGTACAGCAGGCCTATGACCTGATGACCCAGGGCAAGGGCGAGTTCACTGCCGCCTCCGCCACCGAGGCCCTGGCTGCTGCCTACGCTCGTGACGAGAACGACGAGTTCGTCAAGGCCACCCGTATCGGCGAAGCCGCCCCGATGCAGGATGGCGATGCCCTGATCTTCATGAACTTCCGTGCCGACCGTGCCCGCGAGATCACCCGCGCCTTCGTCGACACCGACTTCACCGGTTTTGCCCGCGAGGCCCTGCCGAAACTGAACTTCGTGATGCTGACCGAGTATGCGGCCGACATCAAGACCGCCTGTGCCTACCCGCCAACCGCCCTGGTCAATACCCTGGGTGAGTGGCTGGCCAAGCAGGGCAAGACCCAGCTGCGCATCTCCGAGACCGAGAAGTACGCTCACGTCACCTTCTTCTTCAACGGTGGCGAAGAGGCCTGCTTCACCGGCGAGGATCGCGAGATTGTGGCCAGCCCCAAGGTAGCCACCTACGATCTGCAGCCCGAGATGAGCTCTGGCGAACTGACCGACAAGCTGGTTGCGGCCATCAAGAGCGGCAAGTACGACGTCATCATCTGTAACTACCCGAACGGCGACATGGTCGGCCACACCGGTGTGTTCGATGCCGCGGTCAAGGCTTGCGAGGCCGTCGATCACTGCATCGGTCGTGTCACCGAGGCCCTGGCCGAGGTGGGTGGCGAATGCCTTATCACCGCCGACCACGGCAACGCCGAGAAGATGATGGATGAAGAGACCGGTCAGGCGCACACCGCCCACACCAACCTGCCGGTGCCCCTCATCTACTTCGGTCGCAAGTCCGAGGTGGTAGAGGGCGGCAAACTGTCCGATCTGGCGCCTACCATGCTGACTCTGATGGGTCTGCCTGTGCCGCCGGAAATGACTGGCAAGCCCCTGATGATTTTGAAATAATTCCGCCCCATGCGGGGACGTGACTTGATTTCAAAGCACTTACAACGCGTCGGCCTTTTGGCCGGCGCGCTGTTTTATTGCCTGAGCGCCCAGGGGGGGCTCAACAACGATCTGGGCAAGGTCCAGAACGATATCAAGGCTCAGCAGAAGGCGGTCAAGCTCGGCAAGCAGGAGCTGGCCAAGCTGGCCAAACAGCTGGAGCAGGATGAGCGCGCCGTCTCTGTCGCCGCTGCCAAGCTGGCGGATACCCGCTCTCAGCTCAAGAAGAGCGAGAGCCGTATTCAGGAGCTTGCCCGCGAGAAGGACGAACTGGAGCGCCAGGCCAACCAGCAGAAGAGCCTGCTGGCCAAGCAGGCCGAGAGTGCCTTCCGGGCCGGCGATCACGACTATCTCAAGCTGCTGCTCAACCAGCAGGATCCCAATCGCCTCAGCCGTACCATCGACTTCTACGACTACCTCAACAAGGCCCGAATTGAGGCCATCGAGTCCCTGCGTGCCACCCAGCGGCGGCTGACCGCCAATCAGGAGGCGACTCGGGAGACCCTGGGTCGTCAGCAGCGCCTCCTCGACGATCAGAAGCAGCAGCATCAGGGGCTGCTCGCCAGCCAGCAGAGCCGGGAGCAGACCCGCAGCCAGCTGCAGCAGGATGTGCAGAGCGATGAGGCCAAGCTGGCCAAGATGGTGCAGGCGGAGAAGCGCCTCAAGGCACGCCTCGAGGAGTTGCGCCGCCAGCAGGAGGAGGCCGAACGCCGCGAGCGCGAACGCATCGCCAGGATGAAGGCGGAGCAGGAGCGGCTACGCAAGCAGGCGGAGCAGGCCCAGGGGGAGGAGGAGCGCCAGCTCGCCCGCCGTCAGCAAAAAGAGCTGGAGCAGGCCGAGGCCCAGAGCCGTCGCTACAGCGGAGGCCTGAGCACCAGCAGCGCCCTGCGCTGGCCGGTGCAGGGGCCCATTCTCATCTCCTACGGGTCACGGCGCACCGCCGAGATCAAGTGGAAAGGGACCCTGATCGGCGCCCCCGAGGGCACTCAGGTCAAGGCGGTAGCGCCCGGTCAGGTGGTCTATGCTGACTGGCTCGATGGCTACGGCATGCTGCTGGTGGTCGATCATGGCAAGGGTTATATGAGCCTCTATGGTCACAACCAGTCTCTGCTGCGCCATGTGGGGCAGAAGGTCGAGCAGGGCGAGCCTGTGGCCCTGGTGGGTAACAGTGGCGGCCAGGATCAGACCGGTCTCTACTTCGAAATCCGTTATCAGGGGGAGGCGATCAACCCCACCAGGTGGCTCTCCCGGCGCAGTTAGTGCCCCATTTTGGTGCCAGGCACACAACTGGTGCCCCATCCTGAACCAATGCGTCTCTATCGGGCCCTCTTTTGGGCCCGATTTGCTGGCACGACTCCTGCTCTGCTCTCCCTCCGCCAGCCCCCTCGACGGGGCGGTGCATGACAACAAATCAGGATGATGGAGACACACAGTGCAGGACCCCAACGCTATCGCAACCCTTACCCAGAGTGCGGACACCCTGTTCGTGCTCGGCGGCGCCATCATGGTACTTGCCATGCATTCCGGCTTTGCCTTTCTCGAACTGGGCACGGTGCGCAGCAAGAACCAGGTCAACGCCCTGGTGAAGATCATCACCGACTTCGGCATCTCGACCCTGGCCTACTTCTTCATCGGCTATTGGCTTGCCTATGGCAAGACCTTCTTCGCCGATGCGCCGACCCTGGCGGCAGGGCAGGGCTACGAGCTGGTGAAGTTCTTCTTTTTGCTCACCTTCGCCGCCGCCATCCCGGCCATCGTCAGTGGCGGTATTGCCGAGCGGGCGCGCTTCTACCCCATGTTGCTCTGCTCCGGGCTCACGGTGGGGTTGGTCTATCCCCTGTTCGAGGGGATCGCCTGGAATGGCAACTTCGGCCTGCAGGCATGGCTTGAGCTGCGCTTCGGGGCCCCCTTCCACGACTTTGCCGGCTCGGTGGTGGTGCATGCCGTGGGGGGCTGGATCGGCCTGGTGGCCGTGGTACTGCTCGGCATGCGCAAGGGGCGCATTCGCGGTGGTCAGGCGGTGGGCTTTGCCCCCTCGAACATCCCCATGCTGGCGCTCGGGGCCTGGGTTCTCACGGTCGGCTGGTTCGGCTTCAACGTCATGTCGGCCCAGAAGCTGGGGGGGATCAGCGGTTTGGTCGCCCTCAACTCCCTGATGGCCATGGTCGGCGGTACCCTGGTGGCCATGCTGCTCGGCCGCAACGACCCGGGCTTCATCCACAACGGTCCCCTGGCCGGGTTGGTGGCGGTGTGTGCCGGTTCGGATCTGATGCACCCCTTGAGCGCCCTGCTGGTCGGGGGCGTGGCCGGGGCCATCTTCATCGGCACCTTCACCTGGTTGCAGCGCAAGCGCCCCCAGATAGACGACGTGCTCGGGGTGTGGCCCCTGCACGGACTGTGCGGTGCCTGGGGAGGGATCGCGGCCGGCATCTTCGGCCATCCCTACCTGGGTGGCATGGGCGGGGTGAGTCTCAGCAGCCAGCTGATCGGCACAGGTCTTGGTATCCTGACAGCCCTGTGTGGCGGCGCTCTGATCTACGGCCTGATGAAGCGGCTGGTGGGACTGCGCCTGAGCGAGGAAGAGGAGTTTATTGGCGCCGACCTCGCCATCCATCACATCGCCGCCACCAACCGGGACAAGGCACCCATCTGACGGCTGACTTGGGGGAGCAAAACGGGTATGTTACACGTAACATTTTCCGCCGGTTCTCCCCCATGCACGACACCCGAAAACGTCGCCCCACCCTGCAGGATATCGCCGACCGGGTCGGCGTGACCAAGATGACGGTCAGCCGCTATCTGCGTGACCCCGGCTCGGTGGCCGAGGCCACCCGGCAGCGCATCGCCGAGGCGGTCGAGGCGCTCGGCTATATTCCCAGCCGGGCGCCTGACATCCTCTCCAACGCCACCAGTCGCGCCATCGGTATCCTGATTCCCTCTCTCTCCAACCAGGTCTTCTCGGCCGTGGTGCAGGGGGTCGAGGCGGTCACCCGTGCGGCCGGCTACCAGACCCTGCTGGGACACTATGGCTATAGCCCGGAACGGGAGGAGGAGCAGGTCGCCTCGCTGCTCTCGTTTCATGTGGATGGGCTCATCCTCTGCGATACCGAACACACCGAGCGCACCCGCAAGATGATCGCCACGGCAGGCATTCCTGTGGTGGAGGCGATGGACTTCCCCGAGGCCCCCATCGACATGGTGGTGGGAATGGATCACCGCGCCGCGGCGCGTGCCATGACCGAGGCGATGCTGGCCCGGGGACGGCGTCATATCGTCTATCTGGGGGCTCGTCTCGACGTTCGCACCCGGTTGCGGATGGCCGGCTACTACGATGCCATGGGAGCGGCCGGGTTGACGGGGGAGCACCTGCTGACCGGGGAGTCCTCCACCTTCATCCTCGGTGGCTCCTTGCTGGATCAGGCGTTGGTCCGCTGGCCCGACCTGGATGGCCTGTTCTGCACCAACGATGACCTGGCGGTGGGGGCCATACTGCGTGCCCAGGCGCTCGGCATCCCGGTTCCGGGGCAGATTGCCATCGCCGGTGCCAATTCCCTCAACATAGGGCGCGCCATCTCGCCGCAACTGGCCAGCATCATCACCCCGCGTGAGGAGATAGGGCGCGAGGCCGCCACTCTGCTACTGGCCAGCCTGGCCGGTCAGTCGCTGGCGACCAAGGTGCGCGACCTCGGCTTCACCCTGTTCGAGGGGGAGAGCCTGGGTGAGATCCCCCGGCCCATCCGTTCATGAAACAGGCCACCCCTCGGGGTGGCCTGTCGGTTTGGCAGGGGGCGCCGTGCTTAGCGGCTGACCAGTGCGACCGCCTCGCGGGAGAGGCGGGTCACCTCGTCCCAGTTGCCGGCCTTGACGGTGTCGGCTGGCAGCATCCAGGAGCCGCCGACGGTGGCGACGCTCTTAAGGGCTAAATAATCGGCCACGTTCTTCGGGCCAATACCGCCGGTCGGGCAGAAGCGCACCTGGGGCAGGGGAGCGGCGATGGCGGCGAGCGCCTTGGTGCCCCCGTTGGCCTCGGCCGGGAAGAACTTCAGATGATCGTAGCCGGCTTCCAGGGCCTGCATCACCTCGGAGGGGGTGGCGACGCCCGGGATCAGCGGTGCACTCCCCCTTGCGGCATGGGCCAACAGGGCCGGGGTCATGCCCGGGGAGATGACGAAGCGGGCGCCGGCGGCGACGGCGGCGTCATACTGGGCGGCGTTGATGACGGTGCCGGCCCCGACCATGGCCTCGGGCATCGCCCTGGCGATGCGCTCGATGGCGGCCAGAGCCACCGGGGTGCGCAGGGTGATCTCGAACACCGAGATGCCACCGGCCAGCAGGGCCTCGGCCATCGGCACGGCCTGCTCCAGATCGGTGATGACCATGACCGGGACCAGGGGAGAGGCGGCGAAGACCTCGGCGGGGGAGACGTTCCAGTTGTGCATGGGAATTTCCTTCTGCTGATCTTATTCGAAGATGGTGGCGCCACACTCGGCGCTGGATACGGCGCGACGCATCACGCCAAACAGTTCACGACCCCAGCCTTCCTGCTCGGTGCTGAGATCGATGGGGGCCGGCTCGCGGCCGCTCAGATCGCTCAGGCACATCAGGCTGCCCTGATTGGCGTCGAGGCGCAACAGGTCGCCATCGCGCAGCAGGCCGATGGCTCCGCCGTGCAGCGCCTCCGGGGTGACGTGGATGGCGGCCGGGATCTTGCCCGAGGCGCCGGAGAGGCGGCCGTCGGTCACCAGAGCCACCTTGTAGCCGGCCTTCTGCAGGTTGCCCAGCACCGGCATCAGCTTGTGCAGCTCCGGCATGCCGTTGGCGGCCGGGCCGTTGTGGCGAACCACGATGACGGCGTCCTGATTGAGTTCACCGGCCTTGTAGGCGGCCTCCACCGCGTGCTGGGAGGAGAAGACCCGGGCCGGCGCCTCGACGAGGCGATACTCGGGGGCCACGGCGGAGACCTTGACCACGGCGCGGCCCAGGTTGCCGTCGAGCACCCTGGTACCGCCGCTCGCCTGGAACCGGGCGCCGGGCAGGGCCAGCACCTCCGGGTCGCGGCTCGCCCCCGCCTCTTGCCACACCAGCTGACCCTCCACCAGGTGCGGGTTCTTGAGATAGTCGGCCATGCTGCCGAACACCGGGGTGGCGTCCAGGTGCAGCAGTTGTTGCTCGGCCAGACGGCGCAGCAGACCCGGTACGGCCCCGGCCTCCTGGAAGGCGTTCACATCGGCCGGACCGTTCGGGTACATGCGCACCAGCAGTGGTACCACATCGGAGAGCTCGCTGAGATCGTCCCAGGTCATGATGAGGCCGGCCTGACGGGCGATCGCCACCATGTGGATGCTGTGGTTGGTGCTGCCGCCGGAGGCGAGCAGGGCCACCAGGCCGTTGACCAGGCTGCGCTCGTCGAGCACCTCGGCCAGGGGGCGGAAGTGGCCTGAACCGCCGACCATGGCGCTGATGCGCCGGGCGGCTTCCCGGGTCAAGGCCCGGCGCAGCTCGCTGTGGGGATGCACGAAGGCCGAGCCCGGCAGCATCAGCCCCATCGCCTCGAACACCAGCTGGTTGGTGTTGGCGGTGCCATAGAAGGTACAGGTGCCGGCGGCGTGGTAGGCGCCGCACTCCATCTTGAGCAGGGCGTCGCGCCCTACTTCACCGGCGGCGTACTGCTGGCGCACCTTCACCTTCTCGTCGTTGCTGATGCCGCTGGCCATGGGACCGGCCGGCACGAAGGCGGTCGGCAGGTGGCCGTGGGAGAGGGCCCCCATCAGCTGGCCCGGGGCTATCTTGTCACACACCCCAAGCAGCAGGGTGGCGTCGAAGGTGTTGTGGGAGAGGGAGAGGGCGGTGGCCTGGGCGATCAGATCCCGGGAGAAGAGGGACATGTCCATCCCCGGTTGGCCCTGGGTGACGCCATCGCACATGGCGGGCACGCCGCCCGCCACTTGGGCGCTGTGGCCCAGCTCGGCCAGCGCACCCTTGATGATCTCCGGGTAGCCCTGATAGGGCTGGTGGGCACTCAACATGTCGTTGTAGGCGGTGACTATGCCCACGTTGGCGCGGGTCATGTCGAGGATGCGCCCCTTCTCGTCACAGCTCGAGGCGGCGACGGCGTGGGCCAGGTTGCCGCAGGCCAGGGCGGCGCGGGTCTTGCCCCTGGCGGCCATCTGCTCGATGCGGGCGAGATAGGCGGCGCGGCGCGTCTGGCTGCGCTCGCGAAGGCGGGCGGTGACGCGGGCGATGACGGGATGGATCATTGCTTTGCCTCCAGGGCGTGGACGGCGCGCTCCACCACTTGCTCGAAGCTGCCGTCGATGTCGATACGGATCACCCCGGTTTCCCCTTCCGGTCGCTCCAGGGTGGTGAACTGGCTCTGCAACATGGCCTCTTTCATGAAGTGTCCCTGGCGCGCCTTCATGCGCTCGAGGATGAGGTTGAACTCGCCGTCGAGAAACAGGAAGCGCACCGAGCGGTTGCCGTCGCGGATGAGGTCACGGTACTGACGCTTGAGGGCCGAGCAGACGATGATGCCGGTCTCGTTCTTGTGCTCGAGGCTGTAGGCCGCATCACGGATACGCTCGAGCCAGGGGGCACGATCCGCGTCGTTGAGAGGGGTGCCGTTGGCCATCTTCTGGATGTTGGCTCTCGGGTGGAGATCGTCCCCGTCGATAAACTTGGCGCCGATGGCTTCTGCCACCCGGGCGCCTACCGAGGATTTACCGCTGCCGGAGACCCCCATCACGATAATGCTCATTCCCGCCATTGTTTGACCTCTATCTCACTTCTTGAAAATCGTTTGTCGAATGGCTTCTAACTTACCACGTTACCGGTAACATGTTACCGGTAACGTTGCGCATTGTGAAGTGAAGCACAGAATCGTGCGACGCATAATAGGAACCAAGTGAGGATAAGAAAATGGATGGAGCGGTGAACACACCCGATGTGGCCTATCTGCTGTCTGTCGCAGGTGGCGCCATCGTTCTGCTGCTATTGCTGATCATGCGTTTCAAGGTGCACGCCTTCGTCGCCCTGACGCTGGTCAGCCTGATCACAGCCCTGGCCACCGGGGTGACCTACGACCAGGTGATACCCACCATGCTGGGCGGTTTTGGCAGCACCCTGGCCTCGGTGGCGCTGTTGGTGGGGTTGGGCGCCATGATAGGGCGGATCCTGGAGCAGACCGGGGGGGCCAAGGTGCTGGCCGATACCCTGATCAACCGCTTCGGGCCCGAGCGGGCACCGCTGGCGCTGGGGGTGGCCTCCCTGCTGTTTGGCTTCCCCATCTTCTTCGATGCGGGGCTCATCGTCATGCTGCCCATCATCTTCAGCGTGGCCAAGCAGTTTGGCGGCTCTGTGCTCAAGTATGCACTCCCCTCGGCCGGCGCCTTTGCCGTGATGCATGCCTTCCTGCCTCCTCACCCGGGGCCGGTGGCGGCGAGTGAGTTGCTGGGGGCCAACATAGGCTTGCTGACCGTGGTGGGCTTGCTGGTGGCGATCCCCACCTGGTATTTGGGGGCCTATCTCTATGGTCTGTGGGCCGGCAAGAAGTTCGAGATCCCCCTGCCACCGCGTTTTGTCGCAGATGCCCAGGTCAGCCATGAGGCGGCGCCGAGCTTCGGGCAGGTGCTCTCGATCCTGCTGTTGCCCCTGCTCCTCATCTTCATGGATACCGGACTCAACACCCTGGGCACCATGGGGATGGTGGACAAGGGGGCCGAGTGGGTCAATGTGCTGCGGATGGTCGGCAAGACCCCGGTCGCCCTGCTGATTACCCTGATCTATGCCCTCTTCCTGTTTCGTCAGAGCCAGGGCAAGGTGGCGCTCGAGAAGTTGTGTAACGAGGCGCTCGCCCCCGTCTGTGCCGTCATTCTGGTGACCGGTGCCGGCGGCATGTTCGGCGGTGTGCTGCGTGCCAGTGGCATAGGTGCGGCACTGGCCGATGTACTCTCCGATACCGGGATGCCGGTGATCCTGGCGGCATTCCTGGTCTCTACCGCCCTGCGCGTGGCCCAGGGCTCGGCGACCGTGGCACTGACGACCACGGCGGCCCTCATGGCGCCGACGGTGGCGGCCACTGCCGGGCTGAGCGAGCTGGATCTCACCTTTATCGTCATCGCCATCGCCGGCGGGGCCACAGTGCTCTCCCACTTCAACGACTCCGGTTTCTGGCTGGTGGGGCGTTTCCTCAACATGGACGAGAAGACCACCCTCAAGACCTGGACCGTCATGGAGACCCTTCTGGGGACGATTGCCTTCCTGATCGTGGCGCTGGCCAGCATGATTTTCTGAGTGACCGTCGTGCCAAACACCATGGGGCCGGCCTTGCGCCGGCCCCATGGTTATGGTGCCTGAATCGACTTTTTACCGATTCTTGCTTGGGGACGCCGCCGACCGTTGCTAGAATTGCCCATTCCCCGCTTCGAGTGGAACGCGTAACGCAGTGATTTCAGGTTTCTCTATGCATTTACCGGCACATTATCGACAGCTGTTGGAGCGCTTGCCCAAGATCGCCGTGGGCGCAGACCGTTTTGACGTGCTCTACAGCGCCAAGGATTTCAAGCAGCGCATCCTCGATCTCATCGCCAGCGCGCGCCAGCGCATCTATCTGGTGGCCCTCTACCTGCAAGATGACGAGGCGGGCCGCGAGATCCTGGATGCCCTCTACGCCGCCAAGGGACGTAATCCCGACCTCGACATCAAGGTCTTCGTCGACTTCCACCGTGCCCAGCGCGGCCTGATCGGCAAGGGGGCCCAGGGAGGCAACCACCTGCGCTACCAGGCCATGGCGGCCGAGCACAAGGAGCGCATCGCGATCTATGGTGTACCGGTCAAGGGGCGCGAGCTGCTCGGGGTGTTACACCTCAAGGGCTTCGTCTTCGACGACACCGTGCTTTACTCGGGCGCCAGCCTCAACGATGTCTACCTGCACCAGCAGGAGCGCTATCGTTTCGACCGCTACCACCAGATCGAGAGCCACGAGCTGGCCAATGCCATGGTGCGCTATGTGGACGACTACTTCGTCGCGAGCGATGCGGTATCCCGGCTCGACAAGCCGGCCATCCCCACCGCCAAGCAGCTCAAGGGGACGATCCGCCGCTTCAAGGGGCAACTGGCCCGCAGCCACTACCGTTTCAACTCCAGCCTGCCGGTGGCGGGTGAGGTGGCGGTGACGCCCCTGGTGGGACTCGGCAAGCGCAACAACCAGCTCAACCGGATGATCCGTAACCTGGTGCGCGGCTGCGAGCGCGAGATCTTCATCTGCACTCCCTACTTCAATCTGCCCAAGGAGTTGGCCAAGGATATCGAGGGGCTGTTGCGCCACGGGCGCAAGGTGACGATCGTGGTCGGCGACAAGACCGCCAACGACTTCTATATCCCGCCCGAGGAGAAGTTCTCCACCATCGGCGGCCTGCCGTATCTGTACGAAGCGAACCTGCGCAAGTTTGCCCAGCGTAACCAGCACCACATCGACAGCGGCCTGCTCAACATGATGCTGTGGCGCCACGAGCGGCACTCCTACCACCTCAAGGGGATCTTCGTGGATGGCGGCGAGTGGGCCCTGCTCACCGGCAACAACCTCAATCCCCGTGCCTGGTCCCTGGATCTGGAGAACGGCCTGCTGGTCAAAGATGCCCAGCACCTGCTGGCCGAGCACTTCACTCGCGAGCGGGAAAATATTCTGCAGCATACCCAGAGGGTTACCCGTTTCAACGAGGTGGAGCAGATTGGCGACTATCCGGAGCAGGTGCGTCGCCTGCTGGCGCGGATTCACAGGGTCAAGGCTCACCTGCTGCTCAAACGCATCATCTGACCCGATTGCCGCTTTTGTAAGCGTTCCAAAGGCCTCCCGTTTTCGGGAGGCCTTTGTTATTATCTGGACGTATTTACAGTACTGTCGGGCATCTGGTTGATGAAATTGGATAAAATCCCGCTGGACAGCCTCAAGGGCGTGGGCGGCAAGATGCAGGAGAAGCTGGAGCGACTGGGACTGGTCACGGTCCAGGATCTCTTGTTCCACCTGCCACATCGTTATGAGGACCGCACCCGGGTGTGGCCCATCGGCGATCTCTTGCCCGGCACCACCTGCGCGGTTGAGGGGGAGATCCAGGACAGCCAGCTGTTGATGGGGCGCAAGCGCATGCTGGTGTGCCGCATCAGCGACGGCAGCGGCAGCATCACCCTGCGCTTTTTCAACTTCACCGCCGCCCAGAAAAACAGCCTCAGCGCCGGGCGCCTGATGCGCTGCTTCGGCGAGATCCGCCCCGGCAAGTTCGGTCTCGAGATCATTCACCCTGAGTACAAGCTGCTCGGGGAGGAGCAGGCCGGCCAGGCCGAAGAGGCTCTCACGCCGGTCTATCCCACCACCGAAGGGCTGCGCCAGCTGACCCTGCGCGGCCTCACCGATCAGGCGCTGGTGCTGCTGGCCGAGCACGGGGTGGAGGAGCTGCTGCCCGCCGGTCTCTACCCGACCCAGATCTCCCTGGCCGAAGCCCTGCGCCTGTTGCACCGGCCGCCGCCGGACGTGGCCCTCGACCAGCTCGAGAGCGGTCGCCACCCGGCCCAGGCCCGACTGGTGATGGAGGAGCTGCTGGCCCACAATCTCTCGGTGCTCAAGGTGCGCGAGCAGGCCCAGACCCAGGCGTCGGTGCCCCTGCCGCCGGCCCCCGAGCTGGTGGGGCGGCTGCTCGCCTCGCTCCCCTTCGCGCCGACCGGTGCCCAGCGCCGGGTGGTGGAGGAGATCAGCCGCGACCTGCAGCGTGGCCACCCCATGATGCGGCTGGTGCAGGGGGATGTGGGCTCGGGCAAGACGCTGGTGGCCGCCATGGCAGCCCTGCAGGCCATTGGCAACGGCTATCAGGTGGGGCTGATGGCCCCCACCGAGCTGCTGGCCGAGCAGCATGCCATCAACTTCGGCCGCTGGCTCGAGCCGCTTGGCATCAAGGTGGGCTGGCTCGCCGGCAAGCAGAAGGGCAAGGCGCGGGAAGAGGCGCTCAATGCCATCGCCGATGGCTCCGCCGCCATGGTGGTGGGCACCCACGCCATCTTCCAGGAGCAGGTCAACTTTCATCGCCTCGGGCTGGTCATCATCGACGAGCAGCACCGTTTCGGGGTGCACCAGCGCCTGGCCTTGCGCGAGAAGGGGGAGCGTGACGGAGTGCACCCGCACCAGCTCATCATGACGGCCACCCCGATCCCGCGCACCCTGGCCATGACCGCTTACGCCGATCTCGACACCTCGGTCATCGACGAGCTGCCCCCCGGGCGTACCCCCATCACCACGGTGGCGGTGCCCGACACCCGCCGCCAGGATGTGATCGAGCGGGTGCGGCTGGCCTGTACCGAGGGCAAGCAGGCCTACTGGGTCTGTACCCTGATCGAGGAGTCCGAGGTGCTCGAGTGTCAGGCCGCCGAAGAGACGGCCGCCGAGCTGCAGCGTCTGCTGCCCGGGCTGCACATCGGCCTAGTGCACGGGCGGATGCGCCCGATCGAGAAGCAGCGGGTGATGGAGGAGTTCAAGGCCGGCATACTGCAACTGCTGGTGGCTACCACCGTCATCGAGGTGGGGGTGGACGTGCCCAACGCCAGCCTGATGATCATCGAAAACCCCGAGCGACTGGGTCTGGCGCAGCTGCACCAGCTGCGCGGACGGGTGGGCCGGGGGGCGGTGGCCTCCCACTGCGTACTGCTCTACCATGCCCCCTTGTCCAAGACAGCCCAGAGCCGGCTCGGGGTACTGCGAGAAACCAACGACGGCTTCGTCATCGCCCAGCGCGATCTGGAGTTGCGCGGCCCTGGCGAGCTGCTCGGTACCCGACAGACCGGGCTGGCCGATCTCAAGATCGCCGATCTGGTGCGCGACCAGCCGCTCATCCCCCAGGTGCAGAAGCTGGCGCGCTACCTGATGGACCAATACCCGTCCCATGTGGACCCGCTGATCCGCCGCTGGCTGGGGTTGCGGGAACACTACTCCACCGTCTGACTCGAGGAGGAAGGCATCGATGAACGCATGGCTCCGTGCCCTCTTGTACACCCTTGCCTTCCTGCTGCTGACTGTCTGGGTCGTGCTGGGTCTGTTCGATGCCGAACGGGCCAAGGCGCCGTTGGCCCGCTGGCTCTCGGCCCAGAGCGGGGTGCCGGTCGCCATCGGCAAGCTGGTTTTTAACCCCTTGCACCCCTACACCCTGCTCGCCGAACAGGTGCAGGTGGGGGAGGCGCTGACCCTGGACAAGCTCTACGTCGAGGTGGAGTCGGTGGACTGGCTGGAGCGTGACGTGCGTCTGGCTCACCTCGATCTGATCCGTCCGAGGATCACCTTGCCGCTGCCTCAGGGGTTGCCGACGCTCCCCATCAACCGCCTCAGCGTGGCAGACGGCCGCATCGACCGTCTCTCACTGAGTGGACCGCTTGGCAAGGTGACCGGCCTCTCGGCGGGGATCCGCGACTGGCAGCTTATCGACCCGGTGCGCCCGCCCCAGGCCAACCTGACCCTCAATATCAACGCCCTCGAGACCCCCTGGCTGGCCCTGTCGCGCCTGACCCTGAGCGGCAAGCTGGAGGGGCAGAAGCTGTCGGTGGACAGGCTGGTGGCCAACGCCTTCGACGGCCTCATCGAGGCTGACATGGTGCTGGACTGGGGTGCGCGCAGCCTGCAGCTGGACCGCTTCAAGGGGAGCGGCATGAACATAGAGCTCGGGGATCTGGAGCGTCTCGAGTTTCCCTTGACCCAGGTCAGCATCAGCCATGGCCAACTCGAGCATGTCAGTCTCAACGCCCTCACCCAGGAGTTGGCACTCAACGACATCAACGTCAGCCTGGGTGGCATTGAGTGGCGCCAGGGGCAGGCGCCGACCGGCTTCGTCCACGGTCGTCTCGGGGAGATTGGCCGCGGCCTGTTCCAGCTCGAGGGGGTCGACACGGATCTTGCCATGTACCCGGATCGCCTCGATGGGGAGTTCAGGGGCAAGGCCTACGATGGCAGCTTCAATCTGGAGGTGAGCGTCGCCCCGGCCCGCTCCGAGTGGACCGTCAAGGATCTGACCCTGAGCGGCATGGAGCTCTCCCTGCCTGCCGGTTGGTGGCAACAATGGCGCTCCTGGCATCCCGCCCGGCTCGATGTGCGGCGCATTGCCCTCGACAAGATGCGGGTGCTCTCGTTTGACGATGCGGTGCCCCTCTCCCTGATGAACTGGCAACTCTTCGTCAACGACCTGCGCCTCAAGGGCGAAGAGGTGACTCCCCTGATCGGTCGGGCGCGCCTCGAGAGCCACTGGGAGGAGCTGGTGTGGAAGGGGCTCTCCAGTCGCAAGGGAGAGCTGTTGCTCGAGCTCACCCCGGAGCAGTGGCAGCTGCGGAACCTCGAGAGCCGGCTGCCTGATGATGGCCACCTCAAGCTGGCCGGTAGCTGGGGATTGCAGCCGGGTCAGCCGGGGTCGCTTACCCTGGCCGGCCGCGGCCTGGATTTGGAGCAGTGGGCCAAGCTGGGGGGCGCTCCGCTGACCCTCTCCGGCAAGGGGGATCTGGACGCCTCTGTGCAGGCGAGCGACAGCCAACGCTGGCGTGAGACGCTGGGGGGGAGCCTGAGTCTCTCTTTAAGCGATCCCTTCTGGGAAGGGGTGAAGCTCGACCCCCTGCTCGATGAGTGGTTTGGCCGAACCGAGGCCCCGGCCCTCGATGCTGCCAGCCTCTGGCAGGGGATGCAGGGGGGCGATACCCCCTTCTATCGCATCGCCCTCAAGGGGGAGGCGAAAGAGGGCAGGGTGAGCCTGAACGGCGGCGCCAGCACCATCACCCACTTGCTGGCCCTGCGCGGCGATCTCGATCTCGCCAACGGCGAGTGGGCGCTCGATCTCGGTGCCCTCAACAGCCAGGGATGCGCCGAGCTGCTGACCGAGTGGCGCGGCCCCCTGGCAGCTCCGACCCTGGCCTGGCGCTTTCCGGCCCGCGAGAGCGAATGTGGCTGGCCAGCGGCGGGGGTTGCCTATCCGGCCCAAGGGCCAGGCGGACGGCTGCACCAGGTCGAGCCGGCCACTCGCTAAGGGGTTATCCCTTCCTGACCGGCTGCACCACGTACTGGCCGATAAACTCGGCAGCCAGCTTGCCACCGCTGTAGAGCTGCACCGAGAGCTGGAAGCGGGCAGCCTCACCGCTGCGCAGGGGCAGCAGGGCGGCGGGCATCCCCTCCCGGGCGACCCTGGCCTCGGGGCTTGCCTTTACCGGCCGGTAGTAGCGAATATTGCCCTCGGCCAGCACCGTATCCCCCACCACTCCCAGCTCCTTGAGTTGCAGCCAGATAAGGCCCCATCCCGCCAGCACACAGAGGCTGTAGATGCTGCCGGCAAACATGGTGTCGTGGACGTTGAGATTGGCCGCCAGATTGGCGCCCAGATGGAGGGTCTGGCCATCATAGTGGTGGATCTGCACCCCCATCTTCTCGCTGATGGGAATGCCGCGGGACCAGCGGGTCGCCAGATCCTGACACCACTCGGGGCGATAGGCGATGGTCTGCAGGGGGGCGAGGGACTTGATCATCTGGCGGTGCGGGATGCGGCCAAAGGTGACCGGCCCTTCCCCCACCTCGAGAAAGCCACACTTGCGGTAGAACTCCACCGCCTCCTGGCGGGCGTTCATCACCAGCCGCTTGACCTTCTCCTCCCGGGCTCGCTGTTCGAGATCTTCGACCATGCGAGCACCCAGCCCCTGGCCCCGGTATTGGGGCAACATGCCCATGAAGCGGATCTGCGCCTCGTCGCCGCCCACGAAGAGACGGCCGACGGCGATGGGATTGCCCGCCTCGTCGAGCATCATGCGATGAATGGCGACGCTGTCGTATTCGTCGCGCTCCGAGCCGAGGGGCAGGTTGAAGGGCTTGCGCAACAGCTCCCAGCGCAGACGGTAATAGGCATCCAGTTCGGTGTCGGTGTGGGGGGTAATCACCCGGTACATGCACCCCTCCTTGGGTTAAAATGGTCTCAAACCATCTTGCCCATTAGCCCCATGAACTTCAATCTGGAAGCGCGCCACCCCGATACCCTGCTCCATCTCGACCACTACAGTGGCCGGCGTCTTGCCGTGCTGGAAGATGCCGACTTTCGCTGGCTGGAGATCGACGATGTGGTCCAGTCAGTCCTCTGCCGGACGACTCCGGAGGCGCTCTGCCTGCCTCATCTGCGGATGGTGCAAGCCTGCCTGCCCGACAAGGCTACCCGCATGCTGGAGCTGGGGTTGGGGGGGGGTGACATGACCCGCCATTTGGCGGCGCGCTGGCCCGGGGCCGAACACCATTGTGTGGAGCTGGATCGGGAGGTGCTTGAGCTCTACCGGCGCTTCTTCCAGGGAGGGGAACAACCCACCCTTCACCACGCCGATGCGCTGGCCTATCTGGAGCGAGAGGAGGCAACCTTTGACCTGATCCTGCTCGACCTGTTCGGCCAGGATGGCAATCCCCCCCTGATGTTTCAGCCTGCTCTCTATCAGGCCCTGGCCCGACGGTTGGGGGGAACCCTGCTGGTCAACCTGTTGCCCCGTACCCGGCTGGAACTGGAGCGGGTGCTGCACCTGTGTGCCGAGCATCTGGGGCAGGCCGAGCTGTGGCCCGTCCCCGGATACCGCAACATCATCCTCAGCCTGGTGTACGACTAGACCTGTAGCCAGAAGGTAACCGGCCCGTCATTGATCAGGGCTACCTTCATGTCGGCGGCGAAACGCCCGGTTTGCGTGGTCAGACCGCCGGCACGGGCCTGCTCCACGAAGTAGTCGTAGAGGCGCTCTGCCTCGGTGGGGTGGGCACCGCCCGAGAAGCTGGGGCGCATCCCTTTCTTGGTGTCGGCGGCCAGGGTGAATTGGGAGACCACCAGCAGGCTGCCACCGGCCTGTTCCACGTTGAGGTTCATCTTCCCCTCTGGGTCGGAGAAGATGCGATAGCCGCGCACCTTGTGCAGCAGGCGATCGGCGTGGGATGGGGTATCCCCCTGCTCGACCCCCAGCAACACCAGCAGGCCTCCGTCGATGGCACCCACCACCTCCCCATCGACGGTGACACTGGCCTCACTCACCCGTTGAATCAATGCAATCACGACGTCACTCCCGAAAGTCAAAGGACCGAGCATAACAGCCCGGCCCCGAACGGTCAGTTCTTGTTGGCGTAGGTGAAGACCTTGCCGATGTCCTCGAGGCGGTAGCTGGTGAGCTGGTAGACGTAGTAGTTGAGCCAGTTGGAGAAGAGCAGGTGGCCGTGGCTGCGCCAGGTGGCCCTGGGCGGGCGAGCCGGATCGTTGTGCGGGTAGTAGTTGACCGGCACCATGGGGTCGAGACCTGCCTCGAGGTCCCTGTGATACTCCTGGTCCAGGGTCAGGGCGTCGTATTCCGGATGACCGGTGACAAACACCTGGCGACAGTCCCGGGTGGCGGCGAGGTAGACCCCGGCCTCCTCAGACTCGGCAAAGATCTGCAAGTCGGTCTGGGCCCGGATAAGGTCACCGTCGAAGGCCGCGTAGCGGGAGTGGGGGGCGACAAACTCGTCGTCGAATCCGCGCAGCAGGGGCTCGTGATCCACCAGACGCTGGTGGTGATAGACCCCGGAGAGCTTCTCGCCACGGGTCTGTTTCTCCATGCCGTAGAGCACCTTGAGGGCCGCCTGTACCGCCCAGCAGAGGAACAGGGTAGAGGTGACGTGTTCATGGGACCAACGGATGATCTCGCCGATCCGCTCCCAATAGACCACGTCCTCAAACTCCACCAGGCCAAGGGGGGCGCCGGTGATGATCATGCCGTCATAGTTGTTGCCACGCACCTGCTCGAAGTCGTGATAGAAGTTCTCCAGGTGGGCTTGCGGGGTGTTACGGGAATCCCTGTCGTCGATACGCAGCAGGTCGACGTGTACCTGCAGCGGGGTATTGGAGAGCATGCGCAGCAGCTGGATCTCGGTCTCGATCTTCTTGGGCATCAGGTTGAGGATCAGCACCCGCAGGGGGCGGATATTCTGGGTGACGGCGCGCGACTCGCTCATCACGAAGATATTCTCTTCCCCCAGCACGGCGGCGGCGGGCAACTGGTCCGGAATCTTGATTGGCATGCTCACTCCCTGCACTACATCAGTAAATATGTCTGGATGTCTAGAAATCTATAATAAAGGGCCTGCGCTGTCATCAACCCTTTGTGTTCGGGATCGGGTTTGTCTAGCATAACCGCCATAAGGGAGGGGTTTCTGATTATGGCGGGTATCAAGATCTCGGTGGACAGACTGCAGGTGGGCAATTTTGTCTCCCTGCCCTTGGGGTGGCGCGAGCACCCCTTCCTCTTCTCCAGCTTCCTTATCAAGGAGCCGGAGCAGATAGAGCTGATCCGCCGCCTCGGACTCAAGCAAGTGGTGATCCTGCCCGACAAGAGCGAAACGCCTCCCAAGCCGCTGCAGGAGGTACAAAACGTCACCCCCTGCGACACCTCGGCGCTCGAGGCTCAGCAGCGCGCCATGCAGGAGGAGAAGGAGCGACGCATCGCCCAGTTGCAGAAGTACCGCCGCGAGCTGCAGCAGTGCGAGAAGCAGTTTCAACAGTCCCTGGCCCAGGTGCGCGGGGTGATGAACAAGATCCAGAGCCGCCCCCTCAACGCCATCGCCGACGCCCATGAGCTGGTGGGCGCCATGACCAAGCAGCTGATGTCGGTCGACGAGATGGTGTTGCACCTGGTGTCGGGTGGTGAAGACGAGAACAACCTCTACTTCCACTCCCTCAACGTCTGCGTGCTCAGCATGTTGCTGGCCAAGGAGTGCGGCATGGGGGCCAACGAGATCACTCTGGTCGGCCTCGGCGCCCTGTTCCACGACATCGGCAAGCTGAAGATCCCGAGCCATATTCTGCGCAAGACCGAACCCCTGACCCAGCCGGAGCAAAACCTGATGGCCCAGCACCCGCGCTATGGGCTGGATCTGCTCTCCCTGGCCAAGGATTTTCCCGATGCGGCCAAGGGTATCGTGCTGCGTCACCATGAGCGGCTCGATGGTTCCGGTTATCCAGAGGGGCTCAAGGGGGGGCAAATCGATGCCCTCTCCCAGCTGGTTGGGCTGGTCAACGAATACGACGATCTCTGCCACAACAGGGGCAAGGTGCCCTACTCGGCCCTGAGCGGCCTCTACAAACAGAAAGGGGTTCAGTATAACGAGCAGTACCTCACCCGCATGGTGCGTCTGCTCGGCCTCTACCCCCCCGGCAGTGTGGTGCAGCTTTCCGACGGGCGGGTGGGCTTGGTGATGTCCATCAATGCCTCGCGCCTGCTCTACCCCTCGGTGCTCATCTATGATGCGACCGTGCCCCGGCACGAGGCGGCCATCATCGATCTGGAGCACGTCGGCCTCTCCATCGCCAAGGTAATTTCGCCCAGGCGCCTGCCCCCGGCCATCTTCGAATACCTCAACCCACGTACCCGCATCAGCTATTACTTCGAGCACAACTCGAACTGAGGAGTCTATGCACATTGAACTGGTGAGCACCGGCGACGAGATCGTCACCGGCCTGGTGGTCGACACCAACGCGGCCTGGCTGTCGGCCCTCCTGCTGGAGCGGGGGTGGCAGGTGCGGCGCCGTCATACGGTGGGGGATGATCTGGCCGAGATAGGCTGTGTACTGGCCGAGGCTGCGGCCCGCAGCGATCTGGTGATCGTCTGTGGCGGCCTGGGACCCACTTCGGACGATCTTACCGCCGAGGCGGCTGCCATGGCGTTCAACGCTCCCCTCGAGCAGCACGACGACTGGCTCGACATCATCCGAGAGCGCTATGCCAGCCGGGGCCGCAGCATGCCGCAGAGTAACGTCAAGCAGGCCTCTCTCCCCCGTGGCAGCCGCCTCATCCCCAATCCGGTGGGGACCGCCTGTGGCTTCATGCTCCAGTTGGGACGTTGTCGCCTCTACTTCACACCGGGCGTGCCGTTTGAGTTCAAGCAAATGGTCGAGAAGCAGATCCTGCCCGAGCTGGTGGCTGCCCGGGAGACGAGCCTGCGCCGCTTCCATACCTTCGGGGTGGCCGAGTCGGCACTGGGGGATGTGCTCGATGGCCTCGTCTGGCCGCAAGGGGTGACCCTGGGGTATCGCTCCAGCATGCCCATCATAGAGCTCAAGCTGATAGGACGCGGGGTGGATGAGGTGGCGATGGTTCAGGCCGAAGCCCAGCTGCTGGCGGTGATCTCCCCCTGGTTGGTGGGAGAGGGGGATGAGGAGCCCTGGGTACAGATTCTGGCGGCCCTGGCGGGTACACCTCTTCATCTGCTGGAGGGGGCCAGCACAGGGATGCTGCAGCGGCTCTGCCGCGACTATCCGCAGTTGCACGCCCGCTTCGAGGCCGGATTGCCGAGCGATCCGGCCGATTTACCCCGTCTGCCCGGCACGCTGTCGCTGTTGGTGGGGGGGGAGGATGAGCAGGGGGTTGCCCTCTGTCTGCAGGAGGGGGAGCGCCGCTTCGAGCAGGTGATCCGGGTGCCGCATCCGGATCGGGAGAGCCGGGAGCGCATCATCGCCTTCTGTGCCCTCGACATGTTGCGCCGTCATCTGGCCGGCGAGTCGCCCTTCGGCGACTATCAGACGCTGGTTCGTCACTCGATGCGAGTGGCGTAAAAAAGAACGGGAGGCCTTGGGCCTCCCGCTTGCTTTCCCGTGCAGGGGATCAGTGCAGACCTGCCACGTATTGGGAGAGGACCTTGATGTCATCGTCGGTCAGCTTCTTGGCCACATCGCGCATCATGCCGTTGGGGTCATTGTCGCGGGTGCCGGCGCGGAAGGCTTCCAGCTGGGCCTTGATATAGGCCGGATGCTGGCCGGTCAGGTTGGGGTACTTGGCCTGCTCGAGACCCTCGCCACGGGGGCCGTGGCAGGCGATGCAGGCGGCCAGGCCGCGGGACATGTCACCGCCCATGTAGAGGGCGCGACCCTGTACCACCACCTCGTCGGGGACCGGCACCGGGGTGCGCTCCTGGCTGCCGAAGTAGGCGGCCAGATCGTCCATGTCCTGCTCGGAGAGAGGCATGGCCATGGGGCCCATGATGGGAGAGGCGCGACCGGCTTTACCGGTGGCGGCGGCCTTCAGCTCCACCAGCTGTTTCTTGATGTAGGAAGGGTGTTGACCGGCAATCTTGGGGTAGATGTCGGCGGGGCTGTTTCCGTCAGCTCCGTGACAGGCAACACAGGTGGCGGACTTGGTCTGGCCTGCAGCGGCGTCTCCCGCAGCCTGTGCCGCACCGGTCACGCCTGCCAGCAAGGCAAGGGCAATGGCTAGGTTCTTCATGGCGTTCCAACTTCTCGTTATAAGGCTTCCAGATCCCATGCCGCTGAAGGCATGTTAAAATGTGTGTTTAAGCGACGCTATTTTACACCATTTCACAAAAAAGTAACTCCATAACCCGCTCTTTCAATGGGGAATTTACCTTGGATAAACAAGTTTTGAATTTTCGCAAGGTGCACTTCGTGACCAGTGCTCCTGACATCCGCCATCTGCCGAATGATGGTGGTGTCGAGATCGCGTTCGCGGGGCGCTCCAATGCGGGTAAATCCTCGGCGCTCAACACGCTTACCCAGCAGAAGAACCTGGCCCGCACCAGTAAGACGCCGGGACGTACCCAGCTCATCAACCTGTTCGAGCTGGAGCCGGGCAAGCGTCTGGTGGACCTGCCGGGTTATGGCTATGCCCAGGTGCCGCTGGAGATGAAGATCAAGTGGCAGAAGAACCTGGCCGAGTACCTGCAGCGCCGTGAGTCCCTCAAGGGGTTGGTGATCCTGATGGATATACGTCACCCCCTCAAGGAGACAGACCAGAACATGCTGGAGTGGAGTGCCCACCGCAAGCTGCCTGTGCTGCTGTTGCTGACCAAGGCTGACAAGCTCAACCCGGGTCCGCGCAAGACCCAACTGCTCAAGGTGCGCAAGGACGTGGCCGCCCTCGGGGACCATATCCGGGTCGAGGCCTTCTCGTCGCTCAACAACATCGGTGTCGAGACTCTGGCCGAGGTGCTGACCGACTGGTACCTGAGCGATCAGGTCGAGGATATTGCACACGAGGAGAGCGCCGAGTAAGGGCGCATCCCGAAATAAACCAAGGGGGCCATCGGCCCCCTTGTCGTTTTACTCTCGTTCCTTCACATAGGGCGTACCGAGCGCCTTGGGCGCTACCGCCTTGCCGATGAAGCCGGCCAGCAGGAACACGGTCAGCACATAGGGCAGCGACTCGATAAACTGCACCGGGATGGCGAAGCCTCCGATGGAGACCCCTTGCAGCCGGATCGCCACCGCATCGAGGAAGCCGAACAGCAGGCAGGCCGCCATGGCATTCCACGGACGCCACTTGCCAAATACCAGGGCAGCCAGGGCCATAAAGCCCTTGCCCGCGCTCATGTTGGGGATGAACTGGGCGGTCTGGGCGACCGACAGATAGACACCTCCCAGTCCTGCCAGCATGCCACCGATAAACAGAGCGCTGTAGCGCAGGCGCACCACTGAGATGCCGGCGGTATCGACCGCAGCGGGCGCCTCGCCCACCGCCCGCAGGCGCAGGCCGAAGCGGGTGCGAAACAGCACCCACCAGGCGAGTGGCACCACGGCGAAGGCGGCGTACTCGAGCAGGGAGTGACCACTGAGCAGCTCGCTGTAGAGCTGGCCAACGACAGGCACGTCGTAGAGCTCCTTGGCGTAGGGCAGGTCGATCGGTGCGAAGCGGGCATCGCCGGAGAGTGCCGGGGTCTGTCCGCCCTGATCGAACCAGAAGCGACCCAGGGTCACGGTCAGACCGGCCGCCAGGATATTGATGGCCATGCCGCTCACCACCTGATCCCCCTTGTGGGTGATGGTGGCGAAGCCGTGCAGCAGGGCGAGCAGGATAGAGATGCCCACCCCCGCCAGCAGGCCGACCCAGGCCGAGCCGCTGACGGCCGCTGCGGCGGCGCCGGCAAAGGCGGACGCCAGCAGCTTGCCCTCGAGGGCAATGTTAACGACGCCCGAACGCTCGCAGAACATACCGGCCATGGCGGCCAGGATGAGAGGGGGCGCGGTGCGGACGGTGGCATCCAGCATCAGGATCAGAATCTCGAACATGATTTACGCCTCCTTGCGTGTGGCCAGCGCCAGATAGAGCTGCTCGACCCGCGGGCGCAACATGTGCTCCAGCGCGCCGCAGAACAGGATCACCAGACCCTGCAGCACCACCACTATGTTGCGGTCGACCCCGAACTCGAAGCTGAGCTCGGCCCCCCCCTGATAGAGGAAGCCAAACAGCAGGCTCGCCAGGATCACCCCGACCGGGTGGTTGCGTCCCATCAGGGCCACGGCGATACCCGTGAAGCCGAACCCCTCAACGAAGTTGAGCTTGATCTGGTGCAGTTCCCCCTGCAGCACGTTGAGGGCGAAGAAACCCGCCAGCATACCGGAGATGAGCATGGTGATGATCACCACGCGCGGATAGGGGATGCCGGCATAGGCCGACGCGCTCTGACTGGCACCGACCGAGCGGATCTCATAGCCCCAGCGGGTGTGCCAGATGAAGAGCCAGACCAGCACGGCACAGATCAGCGCCCAGAAGAAGCTGATGTTAAGGGGGCTGCGCACCATCTCTATGCCCATCATGGCGGCCAGATCGCTCATCTTGGGCAACCAACTCGCCGCGGCGAAGACCCGGCTCTCGGTCGCCATGGAGCCCGCCGGTTTGAACACCTCCACCAGCAGGTAGGCCATGATGGCCGAGGCGATGAAGTTGAACATGATGGTGGTGATAACGATGTGGCTGCCGCGCCTGGCTTGCAGCCAGGCCGGAATAAAGGCCCAGGCCGCGCCAAACAGACCGCCGGCTATGATGGCGAGCGGCAGCAGCAGGGCAAACGGCAGTACATCGCCAAGCAGCAGACAGACCAGGCCGACGCCGAGACCGCCAATATAGGCCTGCCCCTCACCGCCAATGTTGAACAGGCCGGCGTGGAAGGCCACCGCGACCGCCAGACCGGTGAAGATGAAACCGGTGGCGTAGTAGAGGGTGAAGCCTATCCCCTCTTCGCTGCCGAAGGCGCCGGTCCACATGATCTTGGCCGCGTCGAGGGGGTTAATCTCCAGATAGCTGAAGAGGATGGCCGATACCAGGAAGGCCAGCAAGACGTTGAGGGCCGGCAGCAGGCCAACCGAGATCCACCCCGGAATGCGTGCTTTGCTCATGATTGTGCCTCCTTCGCGATATCGTCGGGGACTATGTTGGCCATCATCAGGCCCAGGGTCTTCTCATCGGCCCGGGCGGCGTCGAGCTCACCCACGATGCGACCGTCGGCGATCACCAGGATGCGGTCGGAGAGGCTCATGATCTCGTCGAGCTCTACCGAGACCAGCAGTACCGCCTTGCCTTGATCGCGCATGGCGATGATCTGCTGGTGGATATACTCGATGGCCCCGATATCGACCCCGCGGGTGGGCTGGCCCACCAGCAGCACTTGCGGGTCCTGCTCCACCTCGCGGGCGATCACCAGCTTCTGCTGGTTACCGCCGGAGAAGTTGGCCGTCTTGAGGGTTGGGCTGGGGGGGCGCACGTCCCACTTCTCCATCTTCTCCTGACACTCTCGCAGGATGGCCGCCTTGTCTTGCAGCAGACCCTTGTTGTAGTCAGGCAGGTGGTGGTAGCCGAGGATGTAGGCCTCCTGGGCCTCGAAACGGTTGATAAGCCCCATCTTGTGGCGATCTTCCGGCACGTGGCCGAGCCCCATGGCGCGCACGGCGCGGGCGCTGGCCGGATGGGCCTGATCGACCCTGTGCTCGGCTATGGTAAAGGCGCCCTTGCTGGGCTTGAGGATGCCACCGAGCAGGCTGAGCAGCTCGGACTGGCCGTTGCCGGAGACCCCGGCGATGCCGACCACTTCCCCGGCGCGAACCTGGAAGTTGACCGACTTGACCCGCTCCACTCCGCTGCCATCCACATAGCTGAGGTTGTCGACCCGCAGCAGCGGCTCACCCGGGTTGGCAGGCTGTTTGTCGACCTTGAGGCGTACCTTGCGTCCCACCATCAGCTCGGCCAGTTGCTCCTTGTCGGTGTCACAGGTGGCCACATGGTGCACCATCTCGCCGCGACGCATGATGGAGACCTGGTCTGTGATGGCCATGATCTCCCGCAGCTTGTGGGTGATGAGGATGACGGTGGTACCCTGGTCGCGCAGTTTTTTCAGTACTTCGAAAAGGTGATCGGCCTCTTGCGGGGTGAGTACGCCGGTGGGCTCGTCGAGGATCAGAATGCGGGCGCCGCGATAGAGCGCCTTGAGGATCTCGACCCGTTGCTGCAGTCCCACCGGCAGGTTCTCAATCTTCTCGTGCAGCGGCACTTCGAGACCGTAGTCCCGCGCCAGCTCACCGAGCAGCTTCTCGGCGGTGGCCTGGCTCTGCCCCAGATGCCACCCCTGCTCGGCGCCGAGGATGACGTTTTCCAATACGGTAAAGTTGTTCACCAGCATGAAGTGCTGGTGGACCATGCCGATACCGGCCTTGATGGCCTCTTGCGAGCCGTGCGGCTTGAAGGGCTGGCCGAAGATACGCATTTCGCCGTTGTCGGCATGGTAGAAGCCGTAGATGATGCTCATCAGGGTCGATTTACCGGCCCCGTTTTCACCCACTATGCCGTGGATCGAGCCACGGCGAACCTGCAGGTCGATATGCTTGTTGGCGTGAACATCGCCGAACCGCTTATCGATACCGCTCAATTCGATGGCATAGCGATCTGTCTGGTCCATGATGCAATCCTTGCGAGTCATGAAAAAGCGTTGAAGAAGGCCGGCCTGATGGCCGGCCTTGAGGTGAGATTAGTACTTGCAGGAGTTGTCGGACATGTAGTCGTGGACCTGGATCTTGCCGGCGATGATGTCAGCCTTGATGGCGTCAGCCTTGGCCTTCATCTCCGGGGTGATCAGCTTCTCGTTGTACTGGTCCAGGGCCCAGTCAACACCGCCTTCGGCCAGACCCAGGGCCTGGATGCCGGGTTTCCAAGTGCCCTTGGCGGCGTCATCCCAGGTCTTGTAGGCGGCCAGACCTACCGACTTGACCATGGAGGTGAGCATGGTGCCCGGTTGCAGGTGGTTCTGGTTGGAGTCGACGCCGATGGCCAGCTTGCCTTCGTCCTTGGCGGCCTGATAGACACCGATCCCGGTTCCGCCGGCGGCGGCATAGACCACATCGGCACCCTTGGCGAACTGGGACTTGGCCAGCTCGGCACCCTTGGCCGGGTCAGCAAATGCGGCCGGGGTGGAGCCGGTCATGTTCTGGAACACTTCCATTTTCGGATTGACGTACTTGGCGCCCTGCTCGTAGCCGCACTGGAACTTGCGGATCAGGGGGATATCCATGCCGCCGACGAAGCCGACCTTGCCGGTCTTGGAGGCCATGGCCGCCAGGGCACCGACCAGGAAGGAGCCTTCATGCTCCTTGAAGACGATGGATTGTACGTTGGGCTTGTCGACCACCATGTCGATGATGGTGAACTGGGTGTTGGGGAACTCGGTGGCAGCCTTCTCGACGGCGGATCCCATGTTGAAACCGACCGCGACGATGGGCCCGTTACCACGGCTGGCCAGACGGCGCAGACCCTGCTCGCGCTGGGCTTCGTTCTGGGGTTCGAACTCTTTGACCTTGATGCCCTTGTCCTTGTTGTAGAGCTCGACGCCGTTACGGAACACGGCTTCGTTGAACGACTTGTCGAACTTGCCGGCAGTGTCATAGATGACGGCCGGTTCAGAGGCGGCCTGGGCGGAGAGTGCAGAGAGGGTGAGGGCGGCTACTGTGGCCAGCTTGAGTACTTTAGTCACGATCTTGTCCTTGATTGTTATGGTGTCCGCTACCTGCCTGGGCAGGTATACCTGCTTGCGCGGTTTACTGTAAGTGAGCTGTCGACCGGGTCAAGGGAATAGTGCCGGAAAAACGTTTTCGCTAACGGTTTGAATTTTAAACCATAGTTCTCATAAGTGACTGTTTTTATATGGGTTGGTCGGTGCTTGAATGTTGGTAACTCGGTTGATTGGAGTGAATTGTCAACACAATCAACAGGTTAGTGTAAATCGTTTGCGCCTTGGCGGTATTGGGGAGGGCGGGGAGCCCTCCCTCAGGGTCACAGGGAGCGGAAGGGACGCTTCTTCTCCTCCTCGATGACGATGGCTTCCAGATTGACCACCCGCTCCTGCAGCTTCTGCAGCTCCTCTCGCAGGGCATCCACATCGGCTCGCTGACGGCCATTGAGGCCCTGCTGCCTGGCGCGGGTGCGCAGATAGTCAAAACCCAGGCTGATCAATACGATCAGCACAATCCCTGTCCACATGGTCATAACGTCTCCTGACGAAGCTAAGGTTACTCCCCTGTTGTGACACAGGTGCGAGGCCGAGTCACCACTCCGTTTGGAGTGGGTGTCGTTGGGGTCAAGCGCCCTGGCCGGCGTCCAGAGCCCGTTCGTCTCTCGGCTCCCCATGGGACAGGGTGCGGATCACCCGGGCCGGGTTGCCCACCGCCACGCTGTCGGCGGGGATGTCCCTAGTGACCACGGCCCCGGCGCCAATCACGGAGCGTGGCCCTATGGTGACGCCGGGACAGAGGATGGCACCACCGCCGATCCAGCAGTCGTCACCTATGTGTACCGGTTTGCCGAATGCCTCCCAGCGGCGCCGATCCCGGTAGTCCATGGAGTGGGTGGCGGTGTAGATCTGCACGTTGGGTGCGAGCAGCACATGACTGCCGATATGCACCTCGCACACATCGAGGATGGTGACGTTGAAGTTGAGGAAGCTCTTCTCGCCGATGTGGATGTTGCGGCCAAACTCGCAGGTGAAGGGGGTGCTGATCCAGCTGCTCTCGGGGCAGTGGCCGAACAGTTCGCGGCACAGTGCCTGGCGTTCGCTCTCCTCGCCGGCCGGTGTGGCGTTGAGTCGGGTGAGCAGGGCCTGACCACGGATCCGGTCGTTAGCCACCTCTTCGCTGCTGCTGTCGAGCAGCCCCCCGGCCAATATCTTGTCCCAGTCGCTTGCCATCACATTCTCCTGCTGCTTGGTGATGGCTGTGCATTATGGCCAAAGCGGGGTCGGGTCACCACCCCAGCAGAGGCATGCAGACGAGGGCAGAGAGCAGATAGGGGAGCAGCACTCGCCAGCCGAGCCCACGACCGCCGATGACCAGCGCCAGTCCCCCCTTGATGAGGGAGTTGATAAAGCCGGCCAGCAGGATGGCACGCATGGCCACCTCCAGGTTCAGCTCCCGGCTGGCCAGATGGGCCAGGGAGAGGGTGATGGCGTCCACGTCGGCGATCCCCGATGCTGCGGCCAGCAAATAGACCCCCGAGCTCCCCACCGTCTGCTGTAACAGGGTGGCGAGAAAGCCGATGACGGCGAGCAAGAGGCCAAACTTGAGGGCCGTGGCCAGATCGAGGGGGTTGCGGGTCTCGGGTTGGACCGGCTCGGGGGCGGCCTCCCGCCGGTACCAGAACCAGAAGGCGCAGCCGTAGATGACCAGAGCCAGGGTAATCAGGGGCCAGGTGAGCTGGCGGGCCAGCGGCGGGTAGACCACCAGAGTGAGGGCCCAGACCCGCAGCCACATGGTGGCGCTGGCGAGCAGGATGCCGTTGGCGAGCAGCCGCTCCAGGCCGCTTTGCTCCCGGTTGAGACGAGCAAATTGCAGGGTGAGGGCGGTCGAGGAGGCAAAGCCCGCCAGTATGCTGGTGAGCACCAGCCCCTTGCGGGTGCCCACCAGGCGTACCGCGAAGTGGCCGCAAAACGAGATGGCGGCGATCATCACCACCATCAGCCAGATCTTGAAGGGATTGAAGGCCTGCAAGGGGCCAATCTCCTCGTTGGGCAGCACCGGCAGCAGCACCAGGGAGATGAGCAGGAAGCGCAGGGTGGCGTGAAACTCGGTCTCGCTCAGGAACAGCATCCCCTGGTGTATCTCCCCCTTGAGCCCCATCAACAGGGCTGCCAGCACGGCGCAGGCGACCGCCTCGGTGGGACCGAGCAGTACCGCCATCAGGCCGAGCAGGTAGGTGAGCACCATGGCGACCGAGCTGGTGAGGCCAAACTCCCCCTGCCAACGCAGGGAGAGCCACACCGAGAGGACGACGCCCCCCAGAATGGCCAGCAGGCCGAGCAGGGCGAGCGTGGTGCCGAGGGTGGGGAGCAGCAGGCCGCAGGCGCCCCCGAGCAGACCGATGAGGCCATAGGTGCGCATCCCGGCGATGCGCTGGTTATCCTCCAGCCGGCGTGTCTGCCAGCCGCGCTCCAGCCCGATGATGAGGCCGATCGCCAGTGACACCAGGGCGCCGTAGAGGGGGGTATCGCTGAACTCCATCTCGCTCTCCCGCACATCCTTCTGCCTCATGATGGCACAGGCGGCAGGGGACAGACGTGTCCCCGATCACGTCCGGCAGTCGAGCCGAGCAGTGAAGACGCCTGCCTCGAGTCGGGTCTCGATTCGCCACTCCAGCTTCTCGGCGATGCGCTCAATGATGGTGAGGCCACAGCCGTAACCGAGCACCTGATCCGGAGCGGCGTCACTGGGATTGCTCACGGTGACTACCCCCAGCTCCAGGCGAATGTCGATATGCCCCTCGGCGTAGCTGAGGGCGTTCTTCAGCAGGTTGCGCAGGGCGATGGTGAGCAGGGAGAGGGGAGCCTGAGCCTGGCTGTCATCCAGAGTCAGGCAGATATCGAGGGGCTCGCGCTCGAGCAGGGGGCGCATTCGCGCCAGCTCCTGCTCCAGCAGGGGGGCGATGGGGAGAGGCTCGCGCTCGGGATCCGATCCCCGGCCGAGCAGCAGGAAGGTCTCGGTGAGCAGGGCCATCTCATCGGCCGCCTCGCGAATGCGGGTCACCGCCCGTCCTGCGGGCGGCGGCAACCCCTCCACCTTGCCGAGCAGGGCTGCCGAGCCCTGGATCACCATGTTGGGGGTGCGCAGCTCGTGACTGGCGAAACGGCTGAACTCCTGCTCCCGGGCGAAGACGGCGGCCACCTCCCGTTTGCCGGTCAGCAGGGCCAGCTCTATCTCCCTGAGCTCTTGCCAGGGGGCGTCCGGGGTGAAGTCGGCCTGGGAGGGGGTGAGGTGGGCGACCCGTTGGCGCAGCCGGTTGAGGGGGCCCGTGATGTGGTGGACCAGCCAGAAGCCGAAGCCGAGGGTCGCCAGCAACAGGCCGAGGCCGATGAGGCGGGTCACCAGATGCAGCTTGTCCTCGTAGGGGTCGAGATAGTCATCGGCATCGTCATTGAAGACCAGATAGAGCAGCCCCTGGCCCGAGGGGTGGCGGGCCACCAGAAAGTGTTTGTCCTCATCCCCCAACTGGTGCTCGTAGAAGCCGGGGGCATCATAGGGCTTGAGCCAGCGGGGCAGCCTGCCCGCCTCGGTCCAGTAGCTGGAAAACTGGCGCGGGCTGGGGGCCGGCGCCGCCTTTCCCAGCCGCAACCAGTCATCTCCATAACGGGTCACCTCGGCTTGCAGCCAGTGGTGCAGGCTCAGCTCCTCCATCTTGTCCTCGGCCACCAGCATCAGCCCGGAGACCAGCAGCAGAAAGAGCAGGCCGGCCCCGCCCAGGGCCAGCATCAGACGGCGGCGCAGACTCGGCAGCTTCATGGGGTGATCAGCCGGTAGCCCTGACCGTGCACCGTCTCCAGCATGGGGTGATCAAACGGCTTGTCGAGGGCAGTGCGCAAGGCATAGATGTGGCTGCGCAGGGCGTCCGAGTCGGGCTCCTCCTCGCCCCAGACGGTGTCGAGCACCTCCTGGCGGGTCACCAGAGCCGGGGCACGGCGTGCCAGCAGGGCCAGGATCCGAAACGGGATCTTGCCAATCTTCAGCTCAACGCCGGCCCGGGTGGCGCGGCCGCTGCCTGGATCCAGGGTGAGATCCCCCACAGTAATCTGCCCCACGTCGCTGCGCGGGCCACGCAGGTAGAGGGCCTGCAGGCGCACCTCCAGCTCCTCCATGGCGAAGGGTTTGACCAGATAGTCATCGCCCCCCGCCTTGAAGCCGGCCAGCTTGTCCTCCAGGCTGTCGCGGGCGGTGAGGAAGATGACCGGGGTGGCGATCCCCTGTTCGCGCAGGCGTGCCACGGCAGTCAGTCCGTCGAGGCGGGGCATCATGACGTCCATGATGATGACGTCGAAGCGCTGCTGTGCCAGCAACTGCAGGGCGGCTTGCCCATGATAGGCGCAATCGACCGTGTGACCGGCCAGCTCCAGGTAGTCGAGAATGGTCTCGGCGACCTGGGGATTGTCTTCCACGACGACTATTTTCATGCTGAGATCTCCCCGCTTCACGTTGCTTTCACACCACAGGCGCTACCCTGTCAGCCGCCAGTGTAACCCCGAGGATCCCCATGCTGAAACGTCTCTCTCTGTCACTCCTGCTTGTCTCCCTCTCGGCGCTGGCGCAGGGGAGCGAGTTCAAGCTGATGGGGCGCACCACCTGGCAACTCGGTGAGTTGATGGTCAATGGCATCCCCTTCGTGATCGACGAGCAGACCCGTTTCAAGGATGGGCTCAATGAGGACGATCTCGGTGGCACCTGGGTCGAGCTGGAAGGCGTTGTGCTGGGAGGGCGCAACCTGGTGCGGGAGATAGAGCCCCTGGAGGAGGATGAGGATCTCGATCTTGAGGGAAGGGTCGAGGGGGGGCGAGTCTGGGGGTATTCAGCCGAGGATGGCTCTCTGGCCCCCTTCGAGGGGCGCTGGGTGGCACTGGAGTGCCACTTCGACGGGATGCGGCTCTCTCGTTGCAGGGTGGATGACTGACAGATTTCGCAGGGGGCACCCGGCGGCGACCAAACCCATGCTTGAACCTCGGTTCGACATGGGTTTTTTGTTATGGGGATCAGAGAGATTGCCTTGCTGGCCGCGTTGCTGTCGGGTGATGTGGCGGCGGCCAGCGAGTTGTGGCTGGTGGAGCTGGAGGGGGAGGATGGTCTCTCTCTGGAGATGATGGGGGCCAGGGTTGAGCGGGGCAGTGCCACCGTGTGGCGAGAGGGAAGGCCCTATGGTGGTCCCCTGAGACCCGGAGACCGTCTGGCGCTCTGGGTGGAGGAGGGGGTGGCCCTGCGTATCGAGGTACAGGCGCGTCTCGTGGCAGGCGCTGCTCCCTGGCGACGGGCACAGGACAGGGTGGCGAGTGTTGGGAGGAGAGAGATAAACCTGATTCATTTGGGGCGTATCGAATGGGATGAGCGGGTGAGCTGGATCAACGGCAGTGCCGTGGATCTGGCGCCGGGCAGAGATCTGGTCTTGACCCGTACCGGCGATGGTCTGCTACAGCAAATAGAGATCATCAACCCCGAGGAATAAGGCTATTTGGCGCACAGTGAATAATAACCACCGCAATAGGGTGGTTATTTTTTTCATCTTTATTGTGAGTGTGGAGTCAATAAAGTTAAAGCTCTAATGGTTTTGTTTTTTTATAAATTTTTAATTTGTCGCAGACTTATTTTGGCGCTTATATAAAGTCTCAGGCGGCGCTCTTCATGAGCCTTGCCTGCCATACAAAGAACAATCCACGCATACTTATAAGAGGGTTAAATAATGAAAAGAATAATAACGGGCAGTTTGACGCTGATCGCATCGTCCCTGCTGCTGGCACAGGTTCAGGCTGCCGAGCCCGTCTATCCCGACCAGGTGAAGTGGTACAAGCTGGGGGTGGGGGTCTGCGGCAGCGGGTATCGTCCCCTGACGCGGGATGAGGCCATGAGCATCAAGAGCAATCTGGTCGGGCGCATGGGGCAGTGGCAAATTACCGGGCTGGCCAACGGCTGGGTGATCATGGGCCCCGGATATAATGGTGAGATCAAGCAGGGAACGGCCGGAGAAACCTGGTGCTATCCTAATTCCCCTGTCTCTGGAGAGATCCCTAACTACTCGGCATGGAATATTCCAGCCGGCGATGAGATCGATGTTCAATGGCGGCTTGTTCATGACAAGGATTATTTCATCAAGCCGGTGAGTTATCTCACTCATTATTTGGGCTATGCCTGGGTCGGGGGAAATCATAGCCCCTATGTGGGTGAGGATATGGATGTCACCCGCCTCAGCGATGGCTGGTTGATCAAGGGCAATAACGACGGCAGTTGTTCTGGCTATCGCTGCGGGGAGAAGAGCTCCATCAAGGTGAGCAACTTCTCCTATACCCTGGATCCCGACACCTTTAGTCATGGGCAGGTGACCGAGAGCGGCAAGCAGCTGATCAAGACCATCACCGCCAACGCGACCAACTACACGGATCTGCCCCAGCAGGTGGTGGTGACCCTGAAGTATGACAAGGCCACCAACTGGTCCAAGACGGATACCTACAGCCTCAGCGAGAAGGTCGGCATCAAGAAGACGTTCCAGATCCCGCAGGTTTCCAGCACTGAATACTCGGTCGAGATTTCTTCAACCCAGAGCTGGGCCGAGCAGAAGGGAGGAGCGACCACCGAGACAGTGTCGGTCGAGGCTCGTCCCACTGTGCCACCCCACTCCAGCGTGCCGGTGCGCGTCGCTCTCTACAAGTCCAATATCTCCTATCCCTATGAGTTCAAGGCCGAGGTCAACTATGACCTGACCATGAAGGGATTCCTGCGTTGGAGCGGCAATGCCTGGTACACCCACCCGGATAATCGTCCGACCAAGGAGCACCTCTTCGCCATCGGCCCGTTCCGGGACAAGGCGAGCAGCATCCGCTACCAGTGGGACAAGCGTTACATTCCGGGTGAGGTGAAGTGGTGGGACTGGAACTGGACCATCAACGAGTATGGCCTGTCGACCATGCAAAACAACCTGGGCCGAGTGTTGCGCCCGGTTCGCTCCGGCGTTACCGGCGACTTCTACGCCGAGAGCCAGTTTGCCGGCGATATCGAGATCGGCCAACCTCAGACCCGCTCCCAGAGTGCCGAGCTGCGCAGCGCCTCTGCCGAGGGCGTCGCTCTCACCGGTGTGAATATGGACAGGGAGACCCTGGCCAGCGAAGGGTTCGGTGACGTCAGCCTGACCATAGCCCCGGTGCAATAAGCCCCCCGCAGGCCCCTTCATGGGGCCTGCTTCTGTTTGTGATGACGTTTTCGGCGAGCCACTCCCCCATCTTGGGGGTGGTGCCTCCCCTGCCGTTGTTGTGTTTGCCGCTTTTCTCCATGATGTCGCCTCGCTTCATCACAGGACCCTTCACATGCCTCCTTCACTGCTCGGATCCCTGAGTGGACTGTTACCCTTTCTTGTCTATTTCCTGCTGGCAATGGTGTTGCTCGGTTGTTTCGTGCGTCTCTACACCTGGCTCACTCCCCACCATGAATTTGTCCTGATCCGGGCCGGTAATATGGCGGCGGCATTGGCGTTCTCGGGGGCGCTGTTGGGGTTTGCTCTGCCCCTTTCCAGCGCCATCAGTCACTCTCTCTCCCTGCTCGATTGTGCCATCTGGGGGGCGATCGCCCTGATGGTTCAGGTGGCGGCATTTATGGTGATGAGGCTGTGGCTTAAGGACCTTTGCGAGAGGATTGCTCGTGGAGAGATGGCCAGTGCCATCCTGCTGGCGGCTATCTCCCTGGCCGTCGGGTTGCTCAACGCCGCCTGCATGACCTATTGAGGGGCCCATGAAGAGCAACAACAAACGCAGTAGCCGGGTGGCGCTGGTGATGATGGTACCGACCGCCTCACTCTGGCTGCAGGGGTGCAACGAGCGTCCCGAACTGGCTTATGTCTACTACTCGGCCCAGGCCTGTGCCGCTTCCCCCGAGAATGATCCTGCTCAGTGCCGCTTGGCCTTCGATGAGGCCCGTGCCAGGCATATGATGCGAGCCCCCCACTATCCCGATCGTGCCGAGTGCGAGGCCGACTTCGGGGTGGGGGGCTGCGAGGGCGAGGTTCCCCGCATGCGGGCATTTCTGGCGAGCGGCGTGGCCCGTGGCTCCACGCCCAATCCGAATATCCCGACCCAGCCCCTCTATCAGCGCATCAATGAGCCTTACTCATTGCGCACCGCCCAAGGGGTCGGCTTGCCTGCCGGTGGTGGCCTGGTGCAGGTGTGTCAGAGTGCAATGACCCTGGCGCCGGCGCTCGCCGTGCGTCGGGGTGGCTTTGGCGGTGAGGCGGCACGACGGGCGGCCTATTGTCAGAGCAGTGGAGGTTAGGCGTGGAACGCATCCTTATTACCGAACGCCCCGACTGGCGAGAACAGGCCCGCGAGCTTGGCTTCGAGTTTCACACCTTCGACGGAGAGCCCTATTGGGATGAGCGCGCTTACTATCGCTTCACCCTGCGCCAGATAGAGGATGATCTGGAGGCGCCGACCGAAGAGTTGCACCAGATGGCCCTCTCTCTGGTGCCCGAGATAGTGGCCAGCGAGGCGCTGCTGACCCGGTTGGACATCCCGCAGTATTGCTGGCCCGCCCTGGAGGACTCCTGGCGGCGCCGGGATCCTCATCTCTATGGCCGGCTGGATCTCGCCTATGACGGGCGTGGGCCCGCCAAGCTGCTGGAGCTCAACTACGATACCCCCACCTCCCTCTACGAGTCCGGTTTCTTCCAGTGGATCTGGCTAGAGGATCAGGTGCGCCGCGGTGTCTTGCCGGCCGGGGCGGATCAGTTCAACTCCCTGCAGGAGAAGCTGCAGAGCGCCTTCACCACCCATGGGCACGGCACGCCCCTGCATTTCACCTGTGTCGGCGATAACCTGGAGGACAGAGGCAATCTCGATTATCTCATCGACATCGCTCTGCAGGCCGGGTGCGATGCCCGTTTTATCGACCTGGTCGATATCGGTGAGTTGGCCGGTCAGTTGGTCGATCTGGAGAGCAAGCCGATCCGCGAGATCTTCAAGCTCTATCCCTGGGAGTTTATGGTGCGTGAGCCCTTCGGCCATACCCTGCTCACCAGCCAGACCCGTTTCATCGAGCCGGCCTGGAAGATGATCCTCTCCAACAAGGGGATCTTGCCCCTGCTGTGGCAGGCCTTTCCGGGCCATCCCAACCTGTTGCCCGCCTGCTTCGATGACTCCCCACGAGACTCGTTACCGCCTGGTTGGGTGCGAAAACCACTCTACTCACGGGAAGGGGCCAATATCGAGCTGGTGGATCATCGGGGTGAGCATCTGCAGGAACCGGGCCCCTATGACGACTCGGGTTATGTGCGCCAGGCATTTCATCCCTTGCCTTGTTTTGCCGGCAGTTACACCCTGATCGGCAGCTGGGTAGTGGGTGATGAGGCGGCCGGCATCGGCATCCGGGAAGATGCCACCCTGATCACCAAAGACAGCTCCCGATTCCTGCCCCATATCATCCTCGATCAGTAGATCCCCCTCACAGGGAAACTGGTCGGTCATGTTAATGGGTTGTACTTTGCAAAACCCCACTTATACTGGCGCCATCTTGTCGGAGTGCTGACCGTCGAACGACGCTAAGCTGAGACCGTTAATTCGGGATCCGTGGAACCTGATCAGGTTAAGACCTGCGAAGGGAAACAAGGGTAACTTGCGGGTTACCGCGCCAGGGAAGGAGCACCTTCCTGTCAGCCAGAGGCAGACCGCCTCTGGCCACTACAGGCGCACAGGGGGAGGCTGCCCCTACCGGTCGTCCATCAGGCGCCGGCTCTCCTGTCAGGGAGAGAGGGTCAGCAGGGTTGGACTGGGAAGAGAGACCCCATCGCCCACTCCCCCGAACACACCCCACCGCAAGTTCATCTTCTCCTCGAACTCCAGACAAGCAAACACCCATAACTTCAACCAGTTAATGTGAGTTTTGCTATGTCTACCCATGTATCTGATACCACCAAATCCAGCCGCCGCGAGCAGCGCTCCAGCGCCCAGACCTTTATCGATAACTTGAAGGGGATGGCTCACCCCAACTCCCGCCGCATCTTTATCGAAGGCTCCCGCCCCGACATCCGTGTGCCCCTGCGGGAGATCCAGCTGGCCGACACCTTCGTCGGCGGCACCAAGGAAGCCCCTCAGTTCGAGCCCAACGAACCGGTGCCGGTTTACGACACCTCGGGCCCTTATGGGGAAGAGGCCGCCCCCATCGACGTGCGCTGCGGCCTGCCGCGCCTGCGCGAACAGTGGGTGCTGGAGCGCGCTGACACCGACGAGCTGCCGGGGCTGAGCTCCACCTTCACTCAGGAGCGCCTGGCCGACGAGGGGCTGGATCACCTGCGCTTCGAGCATTTGCCGAGCGCCCGCCGCGCCAAGCCGGGCCGCCGGGTCACCCAGCTGCACTACGCCCGCGCCGGCATCGTCACCCCGGAGATGGAATTTATCGCCCTGCGCGAGAATATGGGCCGCGAGCGGGTTCGCTCAGAACTCTTGCGCACCCAGCATCCGGGTCAGGGCTTTGGCGCCAGACTGCCCCAGAACATCACGCCCGAGTTCGTGCGGGGTGAAGTGGCCGCCGGGCGCGCCATCATCCCCAGCAACATCAACCACCCGGAAGCGGAGCCCATGATCATCGGCCGCAACTTCCTGGTGAAGATCAACGCCAACATCGGCAACTCGGCGGTCACCTCCAGCATCGAAGAGGAGGTGGAGAAGCTGGTGTGGTCCACCCGCTGGGGCGCCGACACCGTGATGGATCTCTCCACCGGCCGCTATATCCACGAGACCCGCGAGTGGATCCTGCGCAACAGCCCTGTGCCCATCGGTACCGTGCCCATCTACCAGGCGCTGGAGAAGACGGGCGGCATCGCCGAGGATCTCACCTGGGAGCTATTCCGTGACACCCTGCTGGAGCAGGCCGAGCAGGGGGTGGACTACTTCACCATCCACGCCGGCGTCTTGCTGCGCTTCGTGCCCATGACCGCCAAGCGCCTCACCGGCATCGTTTCGCGCGGTGGCAGCATCATGGCCAAGTGGTGCCTCTCCCACCACAAGGAGAACTTCCTCTACGAACACTTTCGCGAAATCTGCGAGATCTGCGCTGCCTATGACGTGGCGTTGTCGCTGGGTGACGGCCTGCGTCCGGGCTCCGTCTATGACGCCAACGACGAGGCCCAGTTCGCCGAGCTGCGCACCCTGGGCGAGCTCACCAAGATTGCCTGGGAATACGACGTGCAGGTGATGATCGAAGGCCCCGGCCACGTGCCCATGCACATGATCGAGCGCAACATGACCGAGCAGCTGGAGCACTGCCACGAGGCGCCCTTCTACACCCTGGGCCCGCTCACCACCGACATCGCCCCGGGGTACGATCACTTCACCTCCGGCATCGGTGCGGCGCTCATCGGCTGGTACGGCTGCGCCATGCTCTGCTACGTGACCCCCAAGGAGCACCTGGGCCTGCCCAACAAGGAGGACGTGAAGCAGGGCCTCATCACCTACAAGATCGCCGCCCACGCTGCGGATCTGGCCAAGGGCCACCCGGGCGCCCAGATCCGTGACAACGCCATGTCCAAGGCGCGCTTCGAGTTCCGCTGGGAGGATCAGTTCAATCTGGCGCTGGATCCCGACACCGCCCGCGCCTACCACGACGAGACCCTGCCCCAGGAGTCCGGCAAGGTGGCCCACTTTTGCTCCATGTGCGGGCCCAAGTTCTGCTCCATGAAGATCACCCAGGATGTGCGCGACTACGCGGCGAAACTGGAGGCCGTTGAGATCAAGCTGGTGGGCATGGACGGCCAGCAGGAGCGGGTCGTGGCCGAGGTGGAGAGCGGCATGGCGCGGATGGCGGAAACCTTCAAGGAGACCGGCGGCGAGATCTACCACCAGGCGGCGACCCTGAAGCAGGCCGCAGGGGAGGAGGCGTGAGCAGCGAGCGCGGGGCTGTCAGCCCCGCCGACCTGTCCGCCATGACGGCGGCCCCGCGTCCCGTGGTCTGGACCATAGCAGGTTCAGACTCCGGCGGCGGCGCCGGCATTCAGGCCGACCTGCACACCCTGCACGACCTTGGCGTGCACGGCTGCTCGGTTATCTCCGCCATTACCGCCCAGAACTCGGTGGCGGTGAAGATGGTCGACCCCGTGCTGATGCAAACCTTCACCGCCCAGATCGACGCCCTGGGGCTGGATCTGCCACCCGCCGCCATCAAAATCGGCCTGCTGCCGACCCGGCTGCACGTGGAGGTGCTGGCCCGCAGGTTGTCGACTGTCGAGGCTTCCTTCGTGGTCTACGATCCGGTGGCCATCGCCAGCACCGGCACCCCCATGGCGGAGCCCGGCATGCTGGCGGCGGTGCGCGAGCACCTGCTGCCGCGCCTCTCCTTGATTACCCCCAACGGCCCCGAGCTGGAGGCCCTGACCGGCCTGCCCGCCACCAGTCCCGAGCTGGTGCGCCTCGCCGTACGGCGGCTCCGTGAACTCGGTGCCCGCGCCGTGCTGGTGAAGGGGGGTCACCTTGAATGGGGCGGGGATCTCTGCCTCGACTACTACCAGGACGAGACCCGCGAATTCTGGCTCGCCGCCCAGCGCCTCGATACCCGCCACGGCCACGGCACCGGCTGCTGCTACGCCAGCGCCATCGCCGCCGTAGTGGCACAGGACTACCCGGTGGAAGACGCCATCACCCTGGCGCGCGCCTACCTGCAACAAGGGCTGGCGGCGGCGCAGGGAGTGGGAGCGGGTCCCGGCCCCATCGCCCACCTGGGTTGGCCAGACAATCTTGCCCACTTCCCCCGCGCCGTGCTGGCGGGGTCAGCCCTGGATCGCCGCTTCGGCCTGTATGAGACAAGCAGTGCCCGCCTGCCGCAGGGCCCCTTCGCGCCGACCGAACAGAGCCTCGGCCTCTATCCGGTGGTGGATTCGGTCAAGTGGCTCAAACGCCTGCTGGGGCAGGGGGTCAAGACGATCCAGCTGCGGATCAAGAATCTGCCCGCCGCCCAGGTGGCACCGGCCATTCGTGATGCGGTCGCGCTCGGTCGCCGTCATGGGGCACGGCTCTTTATCAACGACTACTGGCAGCAGGCCATCGAGGCGGGCGCCTGGGGCGTACACCTGGGGCAGGAAGACATGGAGACCGCCGATCTCGCCGCCATTCAGGCGGCGGGGCTGCGCCTTGGCATCTCCACCCACGGCTACTTCGAGCTGATGCGCGCCCGCGAGCTGGCCCCCTCCTATATCGCACTCGGCCATATCTTCCCGACCAACACCAAGGCCATGCCTTCGCGCCCCCAGGGGCTGGAGCGGCTGCACCGCTACCGCGCCCTGATGTGCGACTGGCCGACGGTCGCCATCGGCGGCATCAGCGAGGAGCGGGTCGCGGCGGTCAAGGGGAGCGGCGTCGGCAGCATCGCCCTGGTTTCGGCCATTACCGGAAGCCGAGACTGGCAGGGGGCGACCGAGCGGCTGCTGGCTGCCGTGGGGGCGGGGGATGAGCCACGCTCGGCCTGTGTGATGCGGGAGGTGGAACATGCGCTCTGATGCCGCATCTCTCAGTGACAAAGAGTATCTCAGATATGGCCGCCAGCTGATGCTGGGGGAAGTGGGGGAGGCCGGTCAGGTGCGGCTAAAAGGCAAATCCGTGCTGATCGTGGGCCTGGGCGGGCTCGGCTCGCCGCTTGCCCTCTATCTGGCCGGGGCCGGGGTGGGCACCTTGTGGCTGGCCGATGGCGACACGGTGGATTCCAGCAACCTGCCGCGCCAGATCCTGTTCGATAGCGAGGCAGTCAACCACTCCAAGGCGGAGCTGGCCCGCGAGCGCTTGGCCGCCCACAACCCGCAGGTGGAGCTGATCGCCATCAACCAGCGGCTCGATGCCGCCAACCTGCCGGAGTTTGTGGCCGAGGTGGGTCTGGTGGTGGACTGCTGCGACAACCTGGCCACCCGCCAGGCCATCAACGCCGCCTGCGTGGCCCAGGGCAAGCCCTGGATCTCTGCGGCGGCTGTGGGCTGGCAGGGGCAGCTGATGGCGCGTACAAGCTTTGATCACGCCTGCTACGCCTGCCTCTATCCGCAGGATACGAAAGTCAGTCAGAGCTGCGAAACCAGCGGCGTCACCGGCCCATTGGTCGGGGTGATGGGCTCTTTGCAGGCGCTGGAGGCGCTGAAACTGCTGCTCGGGATGCCGAGCCCGGTCGCCGGCACATTGCGTCGTTTCGATGCGCTGACCCATCAGTGGCAGACCCTCACCTTGGCCCCCGATCCCGATTGCCCGGTTTGCGGGCAGCACAAGGAAATCACCCCATGACCTTGACCATTCGACTCAACGATAAAGCCCAGCCGCTGGCGGCAGGGCAGAGCGTGGCCGACCTGCTGGCCGCCCAGGACGTCCATCCCCAGGGGGTGGCGGTGGCCCTTAACGGCGCCGTGCTGCCACGAGGCCGCTGGGCCGAGACCCGTCTCAATGACGGGGATGAACTTCACCTCTTCACTGCCATTGCAGGGGGCTGACATGCTCAAGATTGCTGATCACACCTTCTCCTCGCGCCTCTTTACCGGCACCGGCAAGTTTGCCCGCCCGGATCTGATGGCCGCGGCCACCCTGGCGAGCGGCTCCCAGCTGGTCACCATGGCCATCAAGCGGCTCGAACCCGGCAAGGCTCACGACGATATCCTGAGCCCCTTGCTGCAACTCGGGGTCAAGCTCTTGCCCAACACCTCGGGCGCCAAGACTGCGGCCGAGGCGGTGTTTGCCGCCCACCTGGCCCGCGAGGCGCTGGGAACCAACTGGCTCAAGCTGGAGATCCACCCCGATCCGCGCTATCTGCTGCCCGATCCCATCGAGACGCTGAAAGCCGCCGAGCAGCTGGTCAAAGAGGGCTTCGTGGTGTTGCCCTACTGTGGCGCCGACCCCGTGCTCTGCAAACGGCTCGAAGAGGTGGGCTGCGCCGCCGTGATGCCGCTCGGCGCGCCCATCGGTTCCAATCAGGGGCTGGTGACCCGGGAGTTTCTCTCCATCATCGTCGAGCAGGCCAATGTGCCTGTGGTGGTGGACGCGGGCATAGGCGCGCCAAGCCACGCGGCCGCCGCCTTTGAGCTTGGCGCCGACGCCGTGCTGGTCAACACCGCCATCGCGGTGAGCGGCGACCCGGTTGCCATGGGCCGCGCCTTCGCTTTGGCCTGTGAGGCAGGCCGTAGCGCCTATAAGGCGGGTTTGGGGGCGCGCGGCGTGCAGGCCCAGGCCTCCAGCCCGCTCACCGATTTTCTGGGGGCTCTATGAGCGTGCACTTCGACCCCATCGAGGGCGTGAGTTTTCTCGATAGATGGCAGGCGCTGGAGTGGGACGACGTGGGGATGCAGGTGCGCGCCAAGACCGCCGCGGACGTGGAGCGGGCGCTGACCACCTCCCGCCGCACCCTGGCGGACTTTATGGCGCTGATCTCGCCGGCCGCCGAGGCCTATCTGCCCCGGATGGCGGCCGAGGCCGAGCGCCTCACCCGCCAGCGCTTTGGCAACACCATCGGCTTCTATGTGCCCCTCTATCTGTCGAACCTGTGCGCCAACGACTGCACCTACTGCGGCTTCTCCATGAGCAACCGCCTGAAGCGCAAGACCCTGAGCTTGGAGGAGATAGAGCGAGAGTGCCTCGCCATCAAGGCGCGGGGCTTCGACAGCGTGTTGCTGGTGACCGGCGAGCACGAGACCAAGGTGGGGCTCGGCTATTTCCGCGAAGTGATGCCCATCATCCGCCGCCACTTCAGCACGGTAGGGATGGAGGTGCAGCCCCTCTCCCAAGACGAATACGCCGAGCTGAAGACCTTAGGATTGGATTCCGTCATGGTCTATCAGGAGACCTACCACGCCCCCACCTACGCTCGCCACCATCTGCGCGGCAACAAGCGGGACATCGCATGGCGCCTCGCCACGCCGGATCGGCTCGGCCGCGCCGGTATCGACAAAATCGGCTTGGGGGCGCTGATCGGTCTCTCCTCGGACTGGCGCGCCGACAGCTACTTTGTCGCCGAGCATCTGAGCTGGCTTGAGCGCCACCACTGGCAGAGCCGCTATTCGCTCTCCTTCCCGCGCCTGCGCCCCTGCACCGGCGCTCTGGTGCCCGAGGTTGTGATGTCGGATCGCCAGCTGGCCCAGCTGATCTGCGCCTGGCGCCTCTTCTCGCCGACCCTGGACTTGTCGCTCTCCACCCGCGAATCCGCCACCTTTCGCAACGGTGCGGTGCGCCTTGGCATCACCCAGATGTCGGCCGAGTCGCGCACCCAGCCGGGGGGCTATGCGGACGGCGGCGAGGAAGAGCTGGAGCAGTTCGCCATCCACGACGACAGGCCGGTAGGGGAAGTGGCCGCCGCCGTGCGGCAGGCGGGGTTGCAGCCAGTGTTTAAAGACTGGGAACCCTTCTTGGGTCGATAGGGGCGGCCACGCCCCCTTTGCCGGTGGCATCTCGGCGTCCAGCCAGACTCCGTGCCTGTGGCGAGCAGGCACGGCTGCGCCGTGCAATCGTAGGGTCGATTAGCCGGTAGGCGTAATCGTCCGCTTTGCATTTTTTGGGGATGGTAGACGGCTCGGCTACACCGAGCAGGACGCGAGGCCGCCGGCCTCGAAGGGATTTCGCCCGCCCTTCGGGCCGGGGCGAGTGACTTTGGAAAGACCCAAAGTCACCAAAGGTCTTCTCCCCCGCTTATTCGCCCGACTTCGTCGGGGCCCTTCGTCTCACCCACTTGTCCGACGGCACGCGCCGACGGGCCATCCATGGCCCAGCGCCGCTCGCTCGACATCCTGTCTCGCGGCCTGGACAAGCGTGCTCGCCTCTGCGAATAAGAGGGGGAACCAAAACCGTGCCCACCATTCAGACTTGGCCTAGTGGGTTTATGTCACTAGTAGACACTCAGCTTCTGGTCTTGGCCGTATCGATCAGACGCCTGTTAATCGTGTCTCGCCATGCCGCCAGTCTCGCTATGTCTTGCTCAAGTTCATCAGGCTCTGGGATTGGGAGCCTTCCAACAATTGTTGCGGCATCGTGCTCGAACTTGGAGCACTTAGACATTCCTGCATCAACTTCCCGGTAGTCATCATCGGTCACAACGACAGACTTAAGGCGCTGTGTTGACACACCTTCACCGAACCGCTGGACCGCGCCGTTCAGCAACACCTCCTCGACACACCTCTCCCAAGCCAGGCGTAGCCGGCCGTAGCAAAATGCAGTCAGACGACGATGTTCATCTTCATCCCCATCCTTTTGCGCTCTACGAACCTCCACGAGTTCTTGCCGGAGCCTTGCCAGACGATCTTTGGTGCCCACCACGTCAAACGGCAGATCCTGCGAGTGCACACCATATCCTTGGGCTGTTCTGCGAATGTAGTTCTTGCTCAGCATTGACCCAAGTTCTTCGATCTTCTGCTCCAAGATGCAGAGGAAGTAGATGTCGTGGGTGAAGACGATCACCTGCCGGGTGAGTGACTCAAGGGCTAAACGATACGCCACCTCCCAACGGCGCCTGTGATCGAGTGATGACACTGGATCATCAAACACAATCCCGCCACGTCCTTTGCCAAGCTTTATCTCTGCCAGGAAGGATGCGATGGCAATAGCTCGCTGCTCCCCCTCACTGAGGATGGCGGCAGGCGAACCTCCACCAGGCAATTGAAGGACCAGCTTGAATTGGGTCTTTCCCCCTGGAGACTCTGGCTTCATTACGACCTGAAGTTGATGCACCTTGAGTAGTTTGAGTTCATCGTTGAGAGCGTCCGCCAGCTCCTTGCTGGCCGTTGTCCGCGAAAGCTCGGTAGACTTTCTGGAGATTGCTCGCGTATCCAAACCATCAATACACGCCTGAAGCTTACGGCAGGTCTCATGCTTGGTGATTGCCTCTAAGACAGCGGTCTTGACTTCCCCCAGGCGCACCCGTGCATCAAGCTCTCGCTTCTCAGCCATCATATCAGCCCGAACTTTCTCATCGGCCGTGGCTTCCAAAGCCTTGGCCTGTTCCTGTAGACCTTCAATTATGCTTACCAACCCCGGTCGAGGGTCATTCGGCAGTGCCAAAATCTCTTCCCATGAGAGCTCGGTCGCCGCTGCCTGCAACACCAATTGATGACGGGTATTCAGGCACTTCTGCATCGTCGAGCATCCTGCAGCGAGCTCAGGAGCAATCTCCGTCAACTCTTCCACCAAACCATCACGGAATATGATGTCCAAGGTCGCTTTCTTGATCACTTTGTAGGCCGTTGCTGCTACCTCGCGCGCCTCGGCCGCAGCTTTTTCAGCTGCCTGCTTGATAAACGTGTCAAACTGCACCAGACGCGCAGCCCCATCCTGTCCAAGCATGTTTTGACAGAGGGGGCATGCAGAGTCTTTGGGAAGCACCGGGAATTCATGGTCTGGGTGGCTTACTTTGGCAAAAGTTCGGGCTGCTTCAAACAGCGTTTTCCATTCTTCATTTCCAGTACCAGCAAGTTGACCCGGAGTTTGTTTGAACTCGGTTGCCGCTAGGTCTGCGGCAGCTTTGGCCGATTTTGCTTTATCAATAAGCCCTTTAAGCTGTGTGACCTTTTCATCGTCGATCAGTGTTATCGCGGCGGTAATCCGATCCTTCAACCCCGTAAGGCGCGCTGCCTTCTGATGAGTCGCCTGGGCTTTTTTCTTAGGATCAGCCTCTGCGAGGGTTTTGGTCAGCAGGGCCCGCCGATCCAGCTCGGCTTGGTTAAGCGTGGCCAAATTCTCAATGTGCTCTGGTTTTGTCTGGATCGGGATACCAAGTAGTGCTGTGGCGACCGCAGTCTGCTCTCTCATCAGCACGGCATACGCTGCGTCACTTGGAGCATTCGCAGCCTTCTCTTGCGTAGCCCGCGCCTTGAGCTTGGTACAGGCACCGACTAGCCCCTCCAAGATGTCCAGCCCATATGGGGTGTAAGCAAAGTCCCCGTGGTTATCGATGTAAGCTCGGGCGCAGTGGGTATCGAAGATTGAGATATCCGAAAGTGGTTCAGGCGCTATCACACCGTACTGCCAAGGAAGGTCAATCGCTGTGCCATCGATTACAACCTCGAACACAGCCTGAGCGGGGCCAACGTCCTTGGGGTCTAGTTTGGCGTTGGGTAGGATGGGCTCGCGCCGATCTCTCGCGCGACACGCGTGTTTGAATATTCTGGAGTATCCCGACTTCCCGGCTCCGTTTTCCCCGTAGATGACGGTTAGACCAGCTAAAGCGATCGGGACGCTCCCGCCGTTCGCCAATGCATTGACGTTCACAAGCCCCTTGATCGCGGCTAACTGAACTACTCGGGCTGGATCGGCAGGCGGAGCAACCTGTGTGTCTTGAAGCTTCTTGGATATCCGGCCATCTGGATCTGGAATCCCCACTTCTGCCTTGGCCAATGCATAGAGGTCTTCCAGATCCGCAGTACTAAGTGAACGGTCTTGGTAGAGCCTAGCAATAGCATCTTGCTGCCAAGCAGCGAGTCCCTTGGACCACGCATAGATCTCTTGAATAATGCTCATCAATTTGCACCTTGTTGCTCACATCTGCTTTTTCAGAAAATTACCGCCATACCCCAGTGGTATATCCGGCAGTTCGCCAAGAATGGAATAATCCTATTCCCGGTAGAAGGGGCGGGCCTGGAAACTGGTGTGGCTGATGGAGGTCAGTTGCATCTGGCTCAGTTCCAGATGAAGAGTGATCACAATGACTAGGTGGTACTGGATGGTCAAGGTGGATAGTAGAAAAGTGGGTGTCCAAAAAGAGGCTCGCCGAAGATAAAGAAGGGGTAGGTGGAGGGGCCGGCGCTCTGGTGGTTGGCGCCGTTCATGATGAACTTCACCCCGCGGGCGATGGCGCAGAACTTGCCGATGATGAGCTTGTCGCCGATGAAGGGGAAGTGGTAGAGGACGTTGCGCTCGAAGCCTGCCGAGTCCTCGGGGTCATCGTAGTAGGTGTAGTCACCCACCTCGATATTGGGCCCCTTGATGGTGTTCTTGATAAAGCACACCTGGGGGAAGCCCGCCATGGGGTGCGGGTTGGCGGGGTCGGGTCCGTTCATAAGATCGTTCTTGGCAGGCTGAGTGGGGTCATTCTACTCCGTGCTGTGATGGTGATGAAGGCGCGACTCATGATGGGCCTTGGGGGCCCCGCTCGGTCGAGTATCAGGGTTCGGCTTTTTGTTGGCTGGCCTACGCTAACTGAAGGGTGCAAGCGGAGGGGTAAGCATGAGAGTCGGAGTCGTGGTGCTGCTGTTGTTGTTAACGCTGCCGGCTCAGGCGTTGACCATCGCCATGGTGCTGTGGCGGGGTGAGACCCAGGCCGAGGAGGGGTTTCGCGACGAGCTGGCTCGCCTTGGCTATCGGGCGCGCTTTGTCACCTTCAACGCCAATCTGGATCGCAATCAGCTGGCGACCCTGCTGCGGCAGCAGCTGCTGCCCAACATCGAGCAGTATGACTATGTCTACACCTTCGGCACCACGGCGACCCTGATGGCCAAGAGCCTAATGGGTGGGCGCAAGCCGCTTATCTTCAACGTGGTCTCCGATCCTTTCGGGGCTGGCATCCTCTCCGATGAGCCGGGGGCCAATCGCCAGGTGGCGGGGGTCAGCAATCTGGTGCCCATGGGGCTGCAACTGGAAAATGGCCGTCGCCATCTTCCCGCGGGGCGGCGGCTCCTGCTCCCCTTCAATCCGAGAGAGCAGAACACCCTGCTGCTGGCAGAGATGGTGATCCACGAGGCCCGGCGCTTCAACTGGCCGGTGGAGACCTGGCGCATAGTGCCGGTTGCCAAGCGACTCGACAGTGAGCTGGCGCGACTGGTGCACGATGCTGGGGATGCCATCGTCTATCTGGGGGCCGACAGCTATCTGCTCTCGGTGGCGCCGCGCCTGCTGGCGTCGCTAAACCGGGCCGGGATCCCGACCCTGTGCGGCGCCGAGCTGTTTATGTCTTACGGTTGCAGCGTGGGCACCATCAGCAGCTATGAGAGCCTGGGGCGCATGGCCGCCCGCATCATAGACCAACACAGCCGCGGCACCCCGCTCGAGGCGATCCCTTTGCAACTGGATCCTGCGCCGCGCCTTATTCTGGGCGGGCGTGAGAAACCGGTACCTTGACTCCCCCTCTGCCCTCTTCTTAGCTCAGTGAGGTGAGTCAACCCGATGGAGAGTGGAAAATGAAAGCATGGATGGGTGGAGTCTTGTTGCTGTGGAGCGTCACCGGCGCCCAGGCGGCGACGGTGATGGCGGCGCAAGACCCCTGGCCTCCCTTCGTGATCGACGGGAACAAGGGGATCTCGGTAGAGATAGTCAAAAGTGCCCTGGCAAGTCAGGGGCATCAGCTGGAGATGCGGATCATGCCCTGGGCCCGCGCCCTTTCGGGGGTGGAGGAGGGGAGTATCGACATCCTGGTGGGGGCCTGGTTTACCGAGGCGCGCACCAAGAGCCTGCTCTTTAGCGAGCCCTACCTGAAAAACGAGGTGAAGTTTATCCAGCTGGCCGGGGGCAGCTTCGATTACAGCGGGCTCGACAGTCTCAAGGGCAAGAGCGTCGGCATAGTGCGGGGCTACGGCTATGGCGATGACTTTATGCAGGCGGATCTGAATCGGCAGGAGGCGGTGGATCTCCCCACCAACCTCAAGAAACTGCTGGATCATCGCATCGATCTGACTCTGGAGGACGAGGTGGTCGCCCGTGCCATCATGGCCCAGCAGGGCATGGACGCGGCCCAGTTCAGCTTCACCACCAAGGCCCTCTCGACCAACCCGCTCCACGTGGCCAGCGGCCTGAAAAATCCCAATGGCAAGCAGTGGATCGAGGCCTTCAACAAGGGGTTGGCGGCCATCAAGGCCGATGGCACCCTGGACAAGATCCTCGCCAGCTACGGGGTGAAATAGCCCGGCCTCGACGCCACATAGAAGGAGCCGTCACGGCTCCTTTTTTATGGCCGCACCTTGGGGCCGCCGAGCTCCTTTCGCAGTCGCTCCTGAACAAAGGTGATGAAGTGGTTGATTCGGCGCGGCCGGCTCTCCCGGCTGCTGCCCATCAGGGCGACGATATCGACGGCGGGCGGCGCATAATCGGGCAGCACGGGAACCAGGGTGCCCGCCGCCAGCTCGGGTTGCAGATCCCACTCGGAGCGATGAATGATCCCCAGCCCCTGCAGGGCCCACTGCTTGACCGCATCGGCCACGTTGCTGGTGAGGGAGGGGGAGACCCGGATGCTCGACTCCTCTCCCGAGGCGAGGTGGCGCAGGCGCCACAGGGTGCAATCCTCGTCGTTCTCCCGCAGCACTATGCAGTGGTGATGGGCGAGATCCTCCGGCCGGTGCAACGGCGGCATGCTGGCCAGATAGGCCGGCGCGGCGCACAGCAGGCGGCGGGTTGGGGCTATCAGGGTGCGATAGAGTGTGCTCTGATGCAGATCGCCTATGTAGAACATGATGTCGGGCTGGCGCGGATTACCCTCCCAGGCGGGGCGATCCGAGAGGGTCAGATCGAGGGTCACATGGGGATGCCGGCGCCGGTACTCCCCCAGCAGGGGGGCGAGGCGTTTCTCTCCAAAGCCGATGGGCGCCACTATGTTGAGCTGGCCCCCCAGCTCCTCGCGGCTGCTCTGCAGGTTCTCCTCCAGCGCCCGCATCTGGCGCAGCACCTCGCCGCCGCGTTCGGTGATGAGGCGTCCCTGGGGGGTGAGCCTGGGTTGGCGACCGCGCTCGAACAGGCTGACGCCCAGGCTGGCCTCCAGCCGCTTGAGCTTCTGGGTCACATGCGGTGCCGAGACGTCGAGACGACGGGCGGCGATGGCAAAGCTGGGGCTGGTCGCCAGGGTGACGAGAAAGTGGAGATCCTGCAGGGCGATCATTAACCCACTCCTTAATGTCGGATTAACTGATGGGTGAATATCAGCCGGATGCTAGCACATGGTACCGTGGCGCCCAACCTCGTCCGTCACCCCAGGAAAACCCATGACTCCCGCCCTGCTCTCGATCTTCGCCGTCAGCTGCCTGGCATTCAGCTTCTCGCCCGGAGCCGGAGCCGTCGCCACCATGTCGCGCACCCTGGAGGGAGGTCGGCGGCTGGCAGGCTTCAACATCCTCGGCCTGCAACTGGCTCTGCTGCTGCATCTGCTGGTGGTGAGTGCCGGCCTCGGCAGCCTGGTTGCCGGCTCGGATACCCTGTTCCACGCCATCAAGCTGATGGGTAGCGGTTATCTCTGCTACCTGGGGATTGCCAAGTTTCGTCAGGGAGAGGTGGCCTTGCGGCAAGGTGAGACCTCGCAGGGCTGTGCATGGCAGAGCCTGCGCCAGGGATTTCTGGTCAACCTCAGTAACCCCAAGTCCATCGTCTTTCTGGTTGCCTTCCTGCCCCAGTTTGTGGGGGCCGGTGAGGGGATGGTCCACTACCTGCGCCTCGGCGCCATCATCATCGCCATCGATACCCTGGCCATGGTGAGCTATTCCCTCTGCGCCGGCTTGCTGCTGGGGCGGCTCGCCCGCCAGGGTCAGCTGCGCTGGCTCAACCGGGGGTTCGGTCTCATCTTCATTGTCCTGGCGCTGCTGTTGGCCCTCTCGGGGCGATAAAAAGGCGGCCCGCAGGCCGCCTTGTCATCAGGGCTGGCGTACCAGCCGGTAGATGGCGTAACCGGGGTGCTTGGGATCATCCATCGGCAGGGTCGAGAGGTACTGCAGATCGCTGCCCGCCAGGGCCTTGGCCTCCTCCTTGGGTGAGGAGTAGAGGCGCAGGTCGACGCTGGCCGGCAGGGCCTTCATGTGCCAGTTGCCGTCGGCGCTCGGGGAGAAACCACCCGGATTGGCGGCGGAGAGGTGCACCAGGTACTCGGAGAGGATCTCACGGGTCTCCTTGGGATCCTCGTGCACGATCACCTTGCTGTTGATGCCCGGGAAGTGGCCGCCGCCGCTGGCGCGGTAGTTGTTGGTCACCACATAGAACATCTGGGCCGGATCGACAGGCTGCCCCTGATAGGTGAGGTTGCTGATGCGGCTGCCCTCACTCACCTTGGCCCCGTCCTTGTCATAGCGGGCCGGCTGGGTCACATCCACTTCATAGCTCACCCCGTCCAGCACATCGAAGTTGTAGGTGCGGAACTGCTCGTTCACCAGCCACTGGGTGGTGGTGGCGGCCGGGTCGATGCGGTTGAACTGGCCGGCACTCATCTCCAGCCACTCCTTGACGGTGGCACCGTTGATGGCGACCACCTGCAGGGTGTTGGGATAGATGTAGAGATCCGAGACGTTGCGCAGTGAGATGTTGCCCGCCGGCACCCAGGTGAAGTCGGTGATGCCGTTGCGGCCACCGCGGAACGGCGCCGCCGCCGACAGTATGGGCCAGCTCTCCTTGAGCAGACCGCTCTGGCGCAGGCTGTTGGCGTGCCAGCGCTGGGCGTCGCTCACCAGCTGGATCGAGGGGTCATCCTGCACCAGGGCGAAGAAGCTGTGGATGGGCTGGGTGATCTTGCCGAGGGGCTCGTCGAGCCAGGCGTTGGTGGCATCGTGATCCGCCTGCACCAGGCCGGCGACCTTCTCGTCAACCGGGCTCCCCTCGCTGCTGTCGATCTTGCGCAGCTGGGCCTGGCTTGAGGCCACCTGCCAGCGACCCTCCTTGAAGGTGAGCTTGAGGTCGATGATGCCGAGGTGATTACCCCAGAAGCCGGGCATCACGGTCGGCACGCCGGCCAGGGTGCCCTTGTCGTTGTCGATCCCCTGGATATCGGGATAGTCACCGGGGAAGTTCTTGTGGGCGTGCCCCAGCATCAGGGCGTCGACCCCCTTCACCTGCGCCAGGTAGTAGGCGGCGTTCTCCATCAGCTGTTCACGGCTGGCACCCGTGATGCCGGTGTGGGCCACCACCACCACCAGATCGGCCCCCTTGGCGCGCATCTCGGGGATGTAGTGCTCGGCGGTCTCGACCATGTCGGCCACCACCACCTTGCCCTCCAGGTGGCGCTTGTCCCACTGCACCACCTGCGGCGGGGTCAGCCCCAGCACGCCAACCTTGACGGTCTGGGTGTTGCCGTTGGCATCCTTGACCTGGCGATCGAGCAGCAGGTAGGGGGTGAAGCGGTTGGCGCTCCAGTCGATGGTACCGCTGGCGTCGCGCTTGAAGGCGCCGGCGGCGAAGACGTTGGCGTTCACATAGGGGAAGTTGGCTCCCTTGAGCGCCGCCGTCAGGTAGTCGAGGCCGTAGTTGAACTCGTGGTTGCCGAGGTTGCCCACGTCATAGCCGAGCTCGTTCATCGCCTTGAAGGCAGGGTGGGCCTGCTTGGCCAGGTAGTTCCCCTTCTCCTGCTGATCGAAGACGTAGTCGGCGAGCGGCGAGCCCTGGATCAGATCGCCGTTGTCGAGCAGCAGGTTGTTGGGATTCTCGGTGCGCGCCTGACGGATCAGCAGGGCGGTGCGGGAGAGGCCGAACTTGCGGTCTTCCTTGTTCTGGTAGTAGTCAAAACCGAGCAGGTTGGAGTGGATGTCGGAGGTCTGGATCAGACGCAGGGTCACGTCACCGGGTTGCGCTTGGCTGCTGTTGTCACTCTGACAGCCAGACAGCAGCAGGATGGCGGCTACCGCCCCCAGCTTGAAGTATTGTTCCATGATGATTCGCTTCTGTAGTTGTTAGTGCCAGCGCGCGAATGATACCCGATTGGATTTACTGAGGCTGTGAGGAGCGTGGCAGAGCACGAAACCGGTTTCGAAAAGAGAAGGGCCCCTTTCGGGGCCCTGTTGCTTACTCGACGGTGACCGACTTGGCCAGGTTGCGGGGCTGATCCACGTCGGTGCCCTTAATGAGGGCCACGTAGTAGGAGAGCAGCTGCAGCGGTACCGTGTAGACGATGGGCGCGATCACCTCTTCCACGTGGTTGAGGTTCATCACCCGCATGGTGTCGTCGCTCTTGAAGCCGGTCTCGGCATCGGCGAAGACGTAGAGGATGCCGCCGCGGGCACGCACCTCTTCCACGTTGGACTTGAGCTTCTCCAGCAGGTCGTTGTTCGGCGCCACGACGATGATGGGCATCTCGGCGTCGATCAGCGCCAGCGGGCCGTGCTTGAGCTCACCGGCGGCATAGGCCTCGGCGTGGATGTAGGAGATCTCCTTGAGCTTGAGAGCCCCCTCCATGGCGATGGGGTACTGATCCCCACGGCCCAGGAACAGGCTGTGCTGTTTGTCGGCGAACTCCTCGGCCAGGGTCTCGATCTGCTTGGCGAGCGAGAGGCTCTCCTTGATGCGCTGGGGCAGGGCTTGCAGGGCCTTGACCAGGTTGGCCTCGGCGGCGGCATCCAGGTTGCCGCGGCAGCGGCCGACGGCGGCCACCAGCATCAGCAGGCCGGCCAGCTGGGTGGTGAAGGCCTTGGTAGAGGCCACGCCAATTTCTGCCCCCGCGCGGGTCATGAAGGCGAGATCCGACTCACGCACCAGAGACGACCCCGGCACGTTGCAGATGGCCAGCGAGCTCATGTAGCCGCTGGTCTTGGCCAGACGCAGGGCGGCCAGGGTGTCGGCGGTCTCGCCGCTCTGGGAGAGGGTCACCAGCAGGCTGCCGGGGCGCACCACCGACTTGCGATAGCGGAACTCGGAGGCGATCTCCACGTTGCAGGAAACCCCGGCGATGGACTCGAACCAGTAGCGGGCCACCATGCCGGAGTGATAGGAGGTGCCGCAGGCGACGATCTGGATGTGCTCGACCTGGTCGAAGATGGTGCGCGCGCCGTTGCCGAAGGACTCGACCACCACGTGATCGAGGCCCAGACGCCCGTCCAGGGTCTGGTTGATGGCGGCCGGCTGCTCGTGGATCTCCTTGAGCATGTAGTGGCGATACTCGCCCTTGTCACCAGCGTCGTGGGAGATGTCGGACTCTTTTTCCTCGCGTACCACCGGCTTGCCGTCCACGTCGAACACCTGCACGTCGCGGCGGGTCACCTCGGCCACGTCTCCCTCCTCCAGGAAGATGAAGCGGCGGGTCACCGGCAGCAGGGCCAGCTGGTCGGAGGCGATGAAGTTCTCGCCGATGCCGCGGCCGATCACCAGGGGGGAGCCGGAGCGGGCCACCACCACGCGGCTGTCGTCACGGGTGTCCATCACCACGGTACCGTAGGCGCCGCGCAGCTGCTTCACCGCGCGTTGCATGGCGGCGATCAGGCTCGGCGCCTCTTTGAGCTCATGATGCACCAGGTGGGCGATCACCTCGGTGTCGGTGTCAGAGGTGAACTGGTAACCCTGGGCTTTGAGCTCCTCGCGCAGCGCCTCGTGGTTCTCGATGATGCCGTTGTGCACCACGACGATGTGCTCGGAGAGGTGAGGGTGGGCGTTGCGCTCGGAGGGTTCGCCGTGGGTCGCCCAGCGGGTGTGGGCGATGCCGGTGCCGCCGTGCACCGGTTGTTCGTCGAGGGCCTTGGCCAGCTCGGCGACCTTGCCGAGACGGCGCACCCGCTGCAGGGGGTGCTGGGCGCTGAACACGGCCACCCCGGCCGAGTCGTAACCGCGATACTCGAGGCGGCGCAGCCCCTCGACCAGGATCTCTGCCACGTCACGCTGGGCGACGGCCCCGACGATGCCACACATAGAAACTCTCCTAAAAATAAACAGTTAGTTATTGATGGGGGCGCAGATAAGCGTCACCCCCTGAGCCTGAATCTTCTCCCTGGCCTCGGGGGCCAGGGCGTCGTCGGTCACCAGGGTCTGGATGCGGCTCCAGGGCAACTCGAGATTGGGGATGCGGCGGCCGATCTTCTCGGACTCCACCATGACGATCACCTCGCGCGAGACCTCGGCCATCACCCGTGACAGTCCCACCAGCTCGTTGAAGGTGGTGGTGCCCCTTTCCAGATCGATGCCATCGGCCCCGATGAAGAGCTGATCGAAATCGTAGGAGCGCAGCACCTGTTCGGCCACCTGACCCTGGAAGGATTCGGAGTGGGGATCCCAGGTGCCGCCGGTCATCAGCAGGGTCGGCTCGTTCTCCAACTCGCGCAGGGCGCCGGCCACGTTGAGGGAGTTGGTCATGACGATGAGGCCGCGCTTGCTGCCAAGCAGGGGGATCATGGCACTGGTGGTGGTGCCGCTGTCGATGATGACCCGGTTGTGGTCGCGCAGCCGCTCGGCGGCGGCACGGGCAATCGCCTGCTTTCGCTTCGAAACCTGCTCCGGGTTCTCTTCGGCCACCATCTCGGTGGGCAGCGGGATGGCCCCGCCATAACGGCGCAGCAGCAGCCCCCCGGTTTCCAGCACGGCGAGATCCTTGCGGATGGTGACCTCTGAGGTAGAGAAGTGCCTGGCGAGGGTGTCGACGCTCACTTCGCCCTGCTCTTGTACCAGGGCGACGATGGCGTGGCGGCGCTGTTGGGTATTGCGTTTTGTCACTGCGTAAGTTTCGATTCGAAAGAATGTCGAAATTTTAGCAGTGAATTTGTGGAAAAGTGAAGCGCTTTAATCACAGATGCAGTCTCTTCCTGCCCCCTTGGCACGATAGAGGGCCCTGTCTCCTCGCTGGGTGAGCCGCTCCGGGGTGTCGTCGGTCTGGAATTGGGCCAGCCCCATGCTGAGGGTCACCGGCTCTTGCTCCAGGGGGGAGTGGGCGTGCACCAGGGCTTGCAGCTTTTCGGCCACGGCACGGGCGGCTTGCAGGGGCGTGCCGGGCAGTATGATGAGAAACTCGTCGCCTCCCCAGCGAGCCAGCAGATCGATGCGGCGCAGGTGGGGATTGATGAGGCCGACCAGGTTGATCAAGGTGCTATCGCCGGTGGCATGCCCGAAGCGATCGTTGATCCCCTTGAAGTTGTCGATATCCAACACGATGAGGGAGAGGTGGTGGCGAAAGCGATGGGCCCGGGCGCACTCCTGCTCCAGTACTCGCTCGGCCTGATAGCGGTTGGCCGCCTGGGTCAGGCTGTCGGTCTCGGCCAGGCGGCGATTCTGTTCGAGCTGCTCGAGCAGGGAGGCGTTGAGCTCCTGCAGCTCGGCGGTGCGCAGGGCCACCTGTCGTTCCAGACTCAGGGTATGGCTGTTGAGCTGCTCGAGGCGATCCTTGCGATCCTGCGCCAGACGCTGGCTGCCCGCCATCAGGGCCACGCTGCCATCGGGGTTGCGGCTCAGGATGCGCGCCCGCTCTTCGGTCCAGAGGTAGTCGCCGCTCTGACTCAGGCAGCGATATTCGCTGCACACCTCGTCTCCCCCCTCCTCCATCAGTTGATCGAGGAGGGCCAGGATCCTGGCATGGTCATCGGGGTGGAGCAGGCGCTCCCAGGTGAGGGGATTGGCGGCCAGTGTGCCCGGCTCATAGCCCAGCATGCGGCACCAGGAGGCCGAGCGCAGCACCTCCCCGCTGTTGGCATTCCAGAGCCAGAGCCCATCGCTGACGAGATCCAGGATCTGTGTCCTGGTCTGCTCGTCGAGCGTGGAGAGCTGCAGTAACCCCTGCTTCTCCACCTTGTGTTCCTTTTACCTGCGATCTCCGCCTAAGTGTAGGCCAGGAGTCCGGGCCTTATTCGAGCAGGCGTTGCCACAGGGTGAGCACATGGTGGCGCTCCGCCGTGAGCCGATCATCCGAGACCCGGCGGGATATCTCCGAGAGATTGAGGCGATGCCCCAGATCGCGGATCTCCAGATAGGCCTGCTTGAGCCCTTCTGCCTCCTCCAGGGTCAATACCCCTGTCATGACGCACTCGTCGAAGATGCGCACATTATCGGACCAGCGGGTGAGGGCCTCCGGGTATTCGGCGGCATGGGCCAGCACCAGGTACTGGGCGATGAACTCGATATCCACCATGCCTCCCGGCGACTGCTTGAGGTCGAACTCGCCGGGGCCGGCCTTGAGCAGATGGTCGCGCATCTTGGCGCGCATCTCGCGCACCTCTTTGGAGAGGAGGGCCCGCTCCCGTTCTCGCGAAAGCACGGCCTGGCGCACCCGGGCAAAGCCTGCCAGCAGTCGCTCGTCCCCATAGACGGGACGGGCTCGCACCAGGGCCTGGTGCTCCCAGGTCCAGGCATCGCGCTGCTGATAGTGCTCGAAGGCGTCGAGGGAGGAGACCAGCAGACCCGCGTCCCCCGAGGGACGCAGCCGCATGTCGATCTCGTAGAGGATGCCCGAGGGGGTGCGGGTACTAAAGAGATGCAGCACCCGCTGGGCCAGGCGGATGTAGAATTGGCGGCAGTCGATGGACTTGGCCCCGTTGGTGTAGCCAGCAGGCTCGCCGGTGTGCAGGAACACCAGATCGAGGTCCGAGCCGTAGCCGAGCTCGATGCCGCCGAGCTTGCCGTAGGCGATCACCGCAAAGCCGCGCTCGCCGCTCTCGGCCACTTCCGGCGGCACCCCATAACGTTCGGTGATCTGGCTCCAGGCCTGGTTGACCACCTCTTCGATGATGGCCTCGGCCAGCCAGGTGAGGTGATCGCTCACCTTCATCAGGGGCAGGGCGCCGGCGATGTCGGCCGCCACGATGCGCAGCAGCTGCACCTGCTTGAACTGGCGCAGGGCCTCCATCTGTTGCTCCACATCCTCCTCGGGGATGCGCAGCAGGAACTGACGCAGCTGGGGCTTGTAGTGATCGAGCGGGGTCGGGTGATAGAGGTGCTGGGGATCGAGCAGTTCGTCGAGCAAGATGGGGTAGCGCGACAGCTGCTCGCTCACCAGATGGCTGGCGGCGCACAGGCGCACCAGCTGGCGCAGGGCTCCCGGGTTTTCGGCCAGCAGTTGCAGATAGGCGCTGCGGGTGAAGATGCGGGTCAACAGTTGGCAGAGGCGATCGAACAGGGGGCCGGGTTGGGACTCTCCGATCACCAGCCGCAACAGCTCCGGCATCAGCCAGTCCAGGGCGGTGCGCCCCTGAGGGCCGATGGGGCGGCGTGATGCCTCCTCCTTAAAATGGAGCAGATGGGTAGTGATGGCGCTGCTCGCCTCCTCGTTCACCCCCTGCTCCCCCAGCAGGGCGATGATCTCGTCGCGATCGAGCGTGGTGCGCCAGAGATCCACCCACACCTGCTCGAGGTGGGCCGGCGCCTCCTTCTCCTCGCCCACGACCTTGACGAACTCGCCGTGCACCGCCGCCATCTCCCCGTCGAGGCGAGCCATCAGGCTGGCCCAGTCTGGCAGCCCCATGGCATGAACCAGGCGGGTGCGATCCCGCTCCTCGGTGGGCAGGGTCTGGGTCTGCTGATCGCCGATCTCCTGTAGCAGGTTCTCGACCCGGCGCAGCAGGCGATAGGCACAGAGCAGGCGCTCACTCTCCTCGCCGGTGAGGGCACCGCACGCCGCGATGGCCGAGAGCGCGTCCGGCAGGTGGCGCACTCGCAGCGCCGGCTCGCGTCCACCGCGGATGAGCTGCAGGGCTTGCACGATAAACTCCACCTCACGAATGCCGCCGGCGCCCAGCTTGATGTTCCCCTCCAGTCCCTTGCGGCGCACCTCGGCGGCGATCATCGCCTTCATCTGGCGCAGGCCGTCGATGACCCCGAAGTCGATGTAGCGGCGAAACACGAAGGGGCGCAGCAGCTCGCCCAGCTCGCGGCCGTAATGGCACTCGTCACCGATCACCCGCGCCTTGACCATGGCGTAGCGTTCCCAGTTGCGTCCGTGGTGCTGGTAGTAGTCCTCCATGGCGGCAAACGAGATGGCCAGTGGACCTGCGTCCCCGAACGGACGCAGCCGCATGTCGACCCGAAACACCTGGCCGTCGACCGTGCTCTGGTGCAGGGCGTTGATGATGCGCTGGCCCAGCTTGATGAAGAACTGCTGGTTGGCCAGCTCGCGGCGGCCACCGTGGGTGTAGCCGTTCTCGGGGAAGGTGAAGATAAGATCGATGTCGGACGAGAAGTTGAGCTCGCCACCGCCCAGCTTGCCCATGCCGAGGATCAGCAGGGGTTGGGGGTTGCCCTCGCCGTCGAGCGGGGTGCCAAGCTCGCGGCACTGCAACTCATAGAGCCAGTCACGGGTCTGACCGATGAGGGCATCGGCCAGCCTGGTCAGGTGGACGAAGCTCTCCTCCACCGGGGCCAGTCCCAGTAGCTCGCGCCAGGCGATCACCACCATCTGATGGCGGCGGAAGCGGCGCAGGGCTCGCTTCAGTGACTCCTCATCCTGCACGTCGCTCAGGGCCTCGGCCAGCTGGGCCGGGTAATTGGGCCAGCGTTCGGCCTGCTCCAGCTCTCCACTGCCGAGCAGGGTTTCGAGCAAGGCAGGCTCCCGGTGCAGGGCATCGGCCACGAAATCCGAGAGACCGAGCAGGGTGAGCAGGGCGTCGCGAACCGGTTCGGGAAGGGTGGCTCGTTCTGGTTGTTGTTCCAGCAGGCGCTGCCAGTGGCGCTGGGCGAGGGGGAGGAGGGAGGCGGGCAGGGTCACGGCAAGGTTCCTTTGCAACTGACTATGCCCGCCAATCTAACACTGTGCCGCGCTAAGTCACAGCGCGGTGCCGGCGGTGGGAGCGCACGCACACAACCAACGTGGCCAGGGGGCCACGGTGTCGTGGCACTCTGTTGTGACAGGAGGGATTAATCCAGCTTAAAGGCCTGAATGGTGCTATCCAGTTCCCGGCTATGGGCCTCTACCTGGCCACTCGCCTCGAGCAGCTCGCGGATCACCACCACAGAGCCTTCGACGATCTGTTTGACCTGGGTGAGGTTGTCCTCCATCTCTTCGGCGACCTTGCTCTGCTGCTCGGCGGCGGAGGCGATCTGATAGTTCATGTCGGCCACGGCGTGTACCCGGTTGACTATGGTGCCGAGCTGATCCCCGGCCCGGTTCACCTGCTCTACACCGCGATCGGCCTGGGCCACGCTCTCGCTCATCAACAGGGTGGCCTGACGGGCGCTCTGCTGCAGCTGCTCTATCATCTGCTGGATCTCCACCGTGGCTGCCTGGGCCCGGTTGGCCAGGCTGCGCACCTCGTCGGCCACCACGGCAAAGCCGCGTCCCGCTTCACCGGCACGGGCTGCCTCGATGGCGGCGTTGAGGGCCAGCAGGTTGGTCTGTTCCGAGATGCTGCGAATGGTATCGACCACGGAGCCGATGCGCTGCACCCCCTGCTCCACATCGCTGACCACGCCGGAGGAGCGCTGGATATTGTTCGACAGGGCCGAGATGGTGGTCACCGTCTCGGCCACATAGCCTTGCCCCTGCTCGGCCAGGGCGCGGCTCTCGCTGGTGGCTCGGGAGGCCTGCTCCGCATGGCCGGCCACTTCGCGTACCGAGGCGGCCATCTCGCTCATGGCGCCGGCCAGCTGCTCTATCTGACGAAACTCTTCGCTGATCGACTCGTTGGCCTCCTCCATGCAAAGAGTGACCTGGGAGGCGATCTCTCCGAGCTCCTTGCTGATGCCGCGCTGGTTGCCGAACACCTGTCGCAGGTGATCCTGGGAGTGGGCCACGGCCCGGGCGATGTCGCCGAACTCGTCTTTGGAGTTGAGCTCGACCCGGTGGCTGAGGTCTTGTTGGGAGAAGCGGTGCAGCAGGCCGACCAGATAGTTGACCTGACGCACCATGAGGCGGGAGCCGGCCAGCAGGAAGACCACGAAGAAGATCCCCATCAGGGCCGTCTCCATCAGACCACTCCAGATGAGGTTTTGGGCAATCTCCCCCGCCTGACCCGCCTCTATGCCCCCCTGCAGCAGGGTCTCTTCCAGGTGGCTGGCATCGAACCAGAGCTTGGTCAGCAGCAGCAGGGTGCTGACCACCATCAGGATCACTACCTTGGGCAGCAGGCGAACATCACTCATACGACGCTCGATGGCATTAAACCGCATCACGACTCTCCTTGGACATGCGAAATCCCCTTTGACCGTCAGGGTATCGGCATTATCTTGTTTTTTATGACTAATGTTTATGCTCAATGATGGATTTTGTATGCGACATCACTCTGCCGGCCTGAGAGCCATGGATCTGCTGATGGCCCTGCTCTCTGTGGTCTCTGTGTTGCTGGTGAGCCTGCGCTGGTTCTTCGGTGAATATTTCACGCCCGAGACGCTCTCCCTCTTCTATGACGTGGACAGCCTGCTCTGTTACGTCTTTATCATTCACTTCCTCTATGGTCTGGCACGCAGCGATCAGCGCCTCGCCTATCTCAAGAGCAACTGGATCTACCTGCCGGGCAGCCTGCCTATGGTGGAGCAGCTGCGCTGGGCTCGGCTGCTGCAACTCTATCGGGTGATCCAGCTGCTGCGCCGCAATCCGGACCTGTTGGCCATCTTTCGTCGCGAGCGCAGCGAATCGCACCTGGCCGGCATACTGCTGCTCTTCTTCGTGTTGCTCGGGGTGGGGGCGGGCCTCATCTTCTGGGTCGAGGGGGGGACGCCGGGTAGCCAGATCAACAATGCCTATGACGCCTTCTGGTGGGCCCTGGTGACCCTCTCCACCATAGGATACGGGGATATAGTGCCTCACACCGACGAGGGGCGCTTCGTGGCCAGCCTGGTGATCATCTTCGGGGTGGGCCTGTTCAGTGCCATGAGCGGTTTCATGGCCAGCCTCTTTCTCAAATCTACGGACAAGGAGACTCAGGCCCTGCAGCAGCAGGTGCGTCACCTGACCCGGCAGCAGGACCAACTGCTGCAAGAACTTCGGCAGATCAAGGAGAGCCTGCGTCGGGGCTAGCTTCACACTCCGTTGCGGTTCTGCTTGTGGTTTGAGGTGATGGCGGCTTACCATCCAAGCTGTTTTTCAACCAATACAGAGACATCGACATCCATGCGTGCCCTGATCGGGATCCTGCTTGCTCTCGCCGCCAGCCAGTCCATGGCCGAGACCCGTTACGTATCCGACAACATCTATACCTTTATCCACGGCGGACCGGGTACCCAGTACCGCATCCTCGGCAGCGTCAAGGCAGGTGAGCAGCTTGAGCTCGCCGGTCCCAGCGAGGGTGGCTTCGTGCAGATCACCGATGGCAAGGGGCGCAGCGGCTGGGTGAAAGGGGATGATCTGCAAAGCGGGCCGAGTTTCCGTCAGCAGGTGGCGCAGCTGCAGCAGCAGCTCGATGAGCTCAAGGGGCGCCTGCAAAACCTCAACGGCGATAACGAGCGGCTGTTTGCGCAGAAAGATGGGGCCATCGCGCAGCAGAAGCAGCAGATCACCGAACTGCAGAGTCAGCTCAAGCAGCGGGATGCTCAGATGGCCAGCCTGAAAGAGCAGAACGACGCCCTCAATCAGAGCTATGACAACCGCGAGCACGACATGCAGATGGATTGGTTCATTCGTGGCGGTCTGATGGTGGGGGCCGGCCTCCTGGCGGGGCTCTTGCTGCCCATGTTGCCACGGCGTCGCCGTGGCGACCGCTGGATGAACTGAGCGGGTTGACGCAGAGAGGGGGATGCCAAGGCATCCCCCTCTCTTTTGGGGGCAAGAGAAATTGTATGCAATTTCTGTCGGGTAAAGTGGCTGAGCTCCCCTTGATGTGGCCTTTATGAGCCCTTATTGCCGAAAAGATGCGGCGCGCTTAATAAACTGGCAACAATTTCATTTCATTGGTGGGGCGTAATTGTATACATTACCGGCGTTGCGGCGCCATGCGCCATCCCATTGAGCCCCCAGGGTGTACAGGAAGACCCCATCTATGTTCAAAGCGACCCAAGTGCTTGCCCCCGACTATCGCCCCACCGATCTCGCCGCCCTGCGCGAGGCCATTACCCAGAATTATGTAGTGGACGAGAATGCCTACCTGACCGAGCTGTCGGCCATGCTGCCGAGCGACGGTACCGCCCTCGAGCGCATTACCAGCCGCGCCCGCGCCCTGGTGAGCAAGGTGCGTCAGGAGAACGGTGCCGGCGATGGCATCGACGCCTTCTTGCAGGAGTACAGCCTGGATACCCAGGAGGGGATCATACTGATGTGCCTGGCCGAGGCGCTGCTGCGCATCCCCGATGCCGACACCGCCGATGCCCTGATCAAGGACAAGCTCTCCGGCGCCAACTGGGCGGCTCACTTTCGCAAGAGTGACTCCACCCTGGTCAACGCCTCGACCTGGGGCCTGATGCTGACCGGCAAGATCATCAAGCTCGACAAGAAGCTCGACGGCAACCCGGCCAACCTGCTGGGGCGCATGGTCAACAAGCTGGGTGAGCCCATGGTGCGCTCGGCCATGTACGCCGCCATGAAGATCATGGGCAAGCAGTTCGTGCTGGGCCGCGACATGAAAGAGGCCCTCAAGGCCAGCCGCAAGCAGCGTGAGCAGGGCTTCACCCACACCTATGACATGCTGGGAGAATCGGCCCTGACCATGCAGGACGCCGACAAGTACCTGGCCGATTATCGCAACGCCATCGAGGCGGTGGGTGGCGAGCGCATCAGTGACGGCGGTCCGGCGCCTTCCATCTCCATCAAGCTCTCCGCCCTGCATCCGCGCTATGACGTGGCCAACCGCGAGCGGGTGCTCGGCGAGATGTGCGAGCGTCTCATCGGTCTGGTGCGCCTGGCCCGGGAGCGGGATGTGGCCATCAGCATCGACGCCGAGGAGATGGACCGTCTCGAGCTGTCGCTGGACTTGTTCGAGCAGCTCTATCGCTCTGAGGCCAACCGCGGCTGGGGCAAGCTCGGCATGGTGGTGCAGGCCTACTCCAAGCGTGCCCTGCCGGTTTTGTGCTGGCTCACCGCCCTGGCCCGCGAACAGGGGGACCTCATCCCGGTGCGTCTGGTCAAGGGGGCCTACTGGGACAGCGAGCTCAAGTATGCCCAGCAGGCCGGCCTGCCCGGTTACCCGCTCTTTACCCGCAAGGCGGGGACCGATGTCTCTTACCTCGCCTGCGCCCGCTACCTGCTGAGCGAGGCGACGCTTGGCGCCATCTCGCCCCAGTTTGCCACCCACAACGCCCATACGGTCGTGACCATTCTCGAGATGGCCGGCGATCGCCAGTTCGAGTTCCAGCGCCTGCACGGCATGGGGGACGAGCTCTACCACACGGTGCTCAAAGAGAATCCGGGGCTGGCCTGCCGCATCTATGCCCCGGTCGGTGCCCACAAGGATCTGCTGCCCTACCTGGTGCGCCGCCTGCTGGAAAACGGCGCCAACACCTCCTTCGTGCACAAGCTGGTGGACCCCAACACCCCGGCCGACAGCCTGGCCGAGCACCCGCTGCGCACCCTCAAGCGCTACCCGACCCTGGCCAATGACCGCATCCCGCAGCCGGTGAACCTGTTTAGCGATCGAAAGAACTCGAGCGGCGTCAACATGAACATCGTCTCCATCCAGCGCCCCTTCTTCGCCAGGCTCAAGGAGCTGGAGAGCAAGCAGTGGCAGGCCGGCCCCATCGTCAACGGCGAGACGCTGGTGACGGGTGAGCTGCAGACCGTGCTGAGCCCGCAGGACATCAGTCAGGTGGTGGGCAAGATCCGCTGGGCCGATGGCGCCGCCGTGGAGCAGGCCCTGGCCTCGGCTCACGCCGCCTTCCCGCGCTGGCGCGAGACCCCGGTCACCGAGCGCGCCGCGGCGCTGGAGAAGCTGGCGGATCTGCTGGAGGCGAACCGCGAGCAGTTCATTTCGCTTTGCACCCGCGAGGCGGGCAAGCTGCTGCAAGATGGCATCGACGAGGTGCGCGAGGCGGTGGATTTCTGCCGCTACTACGCCCAGCAGGCCCGGGCCATGATGAGCAAGGCCACTTTGCTGCCGGGTTACACGGGTGAGCAGAACGAGCTGTTCTTGCAAGGGCGCGGCGTGTTTGTCTGCATCAGCCCGTGGAATTTCCCGCTGGCCATCTTCCTGGGCCAGGTTGCGGCGGCGCTCGCCACCGGCAACACGGTCGTCGCCAAGCCGGCCGAGCAGACCGGCCTGGTCGCCCACCTGGCGGTGACCCTGGCCCACCAGGCCGGCATCCCGGGTGACGTGTTGCACCTGCTGCCGGGCGATGGCGCCAGCGTCGGTGCCCGCCTGACCGCGGATCGCCGCATCGGCGGCGTCTGCTTCACCGGCTCCACCGAGACCGCCAGACTCATCAACCAGACCCTGGCCAACCGCGATGGCGCCATCCTGCCGCTGATCGCCGAGACCGGCGGCCAGAACGCCATGATCGTCGACTCTACCGCCCTGCCCGAGCAGGTGGTGCGCGACGTGGTGAGCGCCGCCTTCCAGAGCGCCGGCCAGCGCTGCTCCGCCCTGCGGGTGCTGTTCCTGCAAGAGGAGATCGCCGACCGGGTGCTGGAGATCCTCACCGGTGCCCTGCAGGAGCTCAAGGTCGGCAACCCGGCCGAGCACAACACCGACGTAGGGCCGGTCATCGACGCCGAGGCCAAGGCGGGACTGGATCTGCACCTGGCCCGGATGATTCCGAAGAGCCGTCTGATCGCCCAGGCCCCCATGCCCAAGGCGACCCTGGAGGGCTACTTCGTGCAGCCGACGGCGCTGGAGATCCGCGCTATCCGCGAGCTCGAGCGTGAGCAGTTCGGCCCCATCCTGCACGTGGTGCGCTACGCCGCCAAGGATCTGGATCAGGTGATCAACGAGATCAACGGTACCGGCTATGGCCTGACCCTGGGGATCCACAGCCGTAACGAGTCCCACGCCGAGGCGCTGGCGAGCCGTATCAACGTGGGCAACGTCTACATCAATCGCAACCAGATCGGCGCCGTGGTCGGGGTCCATCCGTTTGGGGGGCAGGGCCTCTCCGGCACCGGCCCCAAGGCGGGCGGCCCTCACTACCTGCACCGCTTCGTGACCGAGAAGACCCGCACCATCAACACCACGGCGGTCGGCGGCAACGCCACCCTGCTGGCGATGGGCGATGCCTGACGGGGCTCCGTAATGAAAAAACCGAAGCATCTGCTTCGGTTTTTTTATCGACTCGCGTCAGCCCCAGTTGGCCCGGCGTAATGAGGTGAGCACATGGTCCTCCCAGTGGCCGTTGATCATCAGATAGTCCCGGGCCAGCCCCTCGCGCTCGAAGCCGAGTCGCTCCAGCAGTCGACCGCTGCGCTCGTTGCGCGGGATATAGCAGGCCATGACCCGGTTCAGGCCATGGCGATGGAACATGTAGGAGAGGGCTTCACTCAGTATCTCCTGCATCAGCCCCTCTCCCTGCCGGCTGCTATCGAGGGAGTAGCCGAGATGGCATGCCTCGAAGGCGCCGTGGATGATGTTGGTGAAGTTGCAGCTGGCTATCATCCGCCCCTGCTGGTCCAGGGCGACCAGATTGACGCTCTGGCCGTTGAAGCACTGTTGATAGCTGTCGCGCAGGCGGTTGCTCCAGTAGGGGAGGGTATAGAAGCCGTCCGGTCGCTTGGGCTCCCAGGGCTCGAGGTGATCCCGGTTGCGCTGGTAGTAGTCGAGGATGAGATCCGCGTGATCCGGCGTCAGCAGGGTGAGGTGGGCACGTGCCGTGGTCAGGTGGGGCATGCTGTTCATCATGCCCCACGCTCGTGGCGCCATTCGCTGCGCAGCAGCCCGTAGCAGGCGTGATCGACGATGCCGTGGGGCAACTTCTCGGCCCGACGCGAGACGCCCTCCAGGGTGAAGCCGAGGCGCTCGCACACGGCCCGGCTGGCGGTGTTGTCGACGGCGGCCCGGATCTCGACCTTCTCCATCCCCAGCTCGTCGAAGGCGTGGTGGATCAGCGCCTGACAGGCCCGGGTGATGATGCCGTTGCCCTGCCAGCGCTCGGCCAGCCAGTAGCCGATGGTCGCCACCCCCAGCTGATGATCGAGGCGGTTATAGGCAACGATGCCGACCAACTCGCCCTGATACTCGATGGCGCAGCTCATGGTCTCGCCACGGGCGAAGCCCTCGATGGCGCGGCGGATAAAGAGCGACGTATCCTCCGGCTTCTGTATAAACGGCGGCCACGGGAGCCATTGACTGAGATAGTCCCGGTTGTCGTGGCACAGGGCAAACAGCTCCGTGGCCATACCAGGTTGCAGAAAGAGCAGGGAGAGCTCCTCATCCAGTGTCCAGGTGAACATCCTTCCCTCCTTTGGCAGGGTCGACCCGAACCGTCACTCTATCCAGTGGTGCGCCCCTCGCCAAGGGCTTTGGGCCATGACAATGCCCCAAATGAGTGAGAATGTGACAGGCTAATTGATGTAAATGTTTTTTGTGGAGTGTTTTGCGATTTTATGCTGCAAAAAAGGCCTGTTTGTAGTTCAAGTTCTGTGCAGCCACATTTTCTGCTACCTCACTTTTCTTATCTGTAATTTGTTACAGGCACGCACCTGCACATCGGCGCTCTACCTTGTCTGAGCCGGCATGAGCCGGAATGACACCTCATCGACAAGGATATCGACATGAATAAAATCTATCTGGCCGTTGCGCTGGCCTGTTGGGGAAGCTCGGCTCTGGCGGCCGAACTGGTGACCATAGAACGTGTTGCAGGGCCGCAGCAGGTGTCGGCAGATGGCAAGGGCGTCAGCGCCCTGGTTGGCGGTGGCGATTACCGTGCCGTGCGCACCGTGATCCTGCCCAACGGGGAGAAGCGGGTGCGCTTCGAACAGACCTGGCAAGGGGTGCCGGTTTGGGGCTCTGCCCTGGTGGCCGAGCAGGGGGCCAGCGGCATAGAGCGTGTCTCGGGGCAGCAACTGGTCGGGATCGATCAGGATGTGGCCTCGCCCCAGCCCGCCTTCAATGCGGCCACCGCGGCCCAGAAGGCACGCGGTCAGCAGCAGGGACGCAACGAGAAGGTGCGCCTCTTCGTGATGCAGGACGAGAGCGGCCAGGCCCGTCTGGTCTATCAGGTCTCCTACCTGGTGGAGGGAAGCGAGACTCCGAGCCGTCCCTTCGTCATCATCGATGCCCAGACCGGGGCCGAGCTCAAGCGTTGGGAGGGGATCAACCACCAGGACGCCACCGGCCCGGGCGGTAACCTCAAGACCGGTAAATATTTCTATGGTAGCGATTACGGCCCGCTTCAGGTGGACGCCAACTGCCGCATGAGCAGCACCAACGTCGATACCATCAACATGAACCACGCCACCACGGGTGGTACTGTGCACCAGTTCACCTGCCCGGAGAATACGGTCAAGGAGATCAACGGTGCCTACTCCCCTCTCAACGATGCCCACTACTTCGGCAACGTGGTGTTCAACATGTACCGCGACTGGTACAACACGGCGCCACTCAGCTTCAAGCTGAAGATGCGTGTGCACTACAGCAAGAACTACGAGAATGCCTTCTGGGATGGCAGTCAGATGACCTTCGGGGACGGTGCCACTACCTTCTACCCGCTGGTAAGCCTGGATGTGGCGGCTCACGAGGTAAGCCACGGTTTCACCGAGCAGAACTCCGGGTTGGTCTACTCGGGTCAGTCAGGGGGGATCAACGAGGCCTTCTCCGACATGGCGGGTGAGGCGGCCGAAAACTTCATGAAGGGGAGCAACGACTGGCTGGTGGGCGCCCAGATCTTCAAGGGCAATGGCTCCCTGCGCTACTTCGAGGACCCGACCCGTGACGGCAAGTCCATCGGCCACGCCAGCGACTACTACGACGGCCTCAACGTTCACTACAGTTCCGGGGTCTATAACAAGGCCTTCTACCTGCTGGCCAACAGCAGTGGCTGGAGTACCCGCAAGGCCTTCGAGGTGTTTGTGCTGGCCAACCGCCTCTACTGGGGGGCCAACACCAATTACGACAGCGGTGCCTGTGGCGTGACCAAGGCTGCCACCGATCTGGGTTACAGTCTGACCGATGTGGCCGCCGCCTTCCAGGCGGTCGGGGTCAATGCCAGCTGTGGCACCACGCCGCCCAGCGGCAACGAGCTGCAGAACGGGGTCGCGGTGAGCGGTCTCTCCGGTGCCAAGGGCGCCCAGCTCAACTACACCATGACGGTGCCGGCCGGGGTCAGCAAGCTGGTCTTCGCCATGAGCGGTGGCAGCGGTGATGCAGACCTCTATGTCAAGTTTGGCGCGGCTCCGACCAGCACCAGCTATGACTGCCGTCCCTACAAGGGAGGCAATACCGAGACCTGTACCATGAATGCGCCCAAGGCGGGCACCTGGTATGTGCAGGTTAAGGGGTACAGCGCCTTCTCGGGGGTGACCCTGAAGGGTAGTTACTGACCTACGAGCGCCGGCCTAGAGCCGGCGCTTTCTTTTTGACCTGCCGGCCACTCCAGGCAAGAGAGGACAGCCCATGAAGAGCAAGTTCTTGATCGCACTTGGTATTGTCACCACCCTGTTCTTCGCCGCCCCCAGCCGGGCCGCCGACCAGACCCCTCCCCGCATAGGGATCCGGGTCGACCAGGCCCTGAGCCTGGCACCTTCCCCCGGCTTGGCCCAGGGGAGCCGCGAGCTGGCGATCCGCCGCCCGGGCGCGGCCTTCATCAAGGTGCATTTCGCGCGCCTGGCCTTGCCGGCCGGTGCCTACGTGGAAGTGGTCTCCCCGGACGGCCGCGAGGCCTATCGCTACGACGGGACGGCGGCGTCCCGCCGCACCCTGGACGACGGCGACGACGGGGTGACGCGCTTCTCGGCCATCTCCATCTCGGGGGAGGCGGCCCGGGTGCGGTTGGTACTGCCGGCCGGCAGTCTGTGGGGGGCCGAGCACGGGGTCGAGATCGACGGCTACATGGCCGGGGATCCCGCGCGCCTGGCGGCCGCGGTGGATCCCGAGTCGACCTGCGGCATCAATGAGCGGCGCGACGTGGCCTGCTGGCAGGGGAGCCATCCTACTGAGGTCGACCGGGCGCGGCCCGTGGTGCGCCTGCTGATCGGCGGACGCAGCCTGTGCACCGGCTGGCGGGTCGGCGCGACGAACCGCCTGTTCACCAATAACCACTGCCTGGCGAGCGACACCGAGGTGCGTTCGACCGAGGTCTGGTTCAACTACCACAAGACCAGCTGCAACGGCAGCGAGTACGCCGGAACCGTCAAGGTGACCGGGGCCGAGCTGCTGAAGACGGATTACGCCCTGGACTACAGCCTGTTCACCGTCAACGACTTCGCCCAGATAGCCGGGTTCGGCCACCTGGGGCTGGAGGTGCGTCCCCCCAGCCTGGGCGAACTCATCTATATACCCCAGCACGGAGCCGGCAATCCCAAGGAGCTGGCCATAGAGAGCGATCAAAACAGCGGTGGCCTGTGCCAGATCGATGTGGCGGTCACCAACGGCCGCGCGACCGATTCGGACACGGGCTACTACTGCGACACGATCGGCGGCTCGTCCGGCTCGCCCGTGTTGGCCGCCGCTAGCAACCGGGTCCTGGCCCTGCACCACTTCGGCGGCTGCGAGAACCAGGGGGTGCGCATCGACAAGATCTGGCCCCAGGTCGCCGGTTACTTCGACGACCAGATCCCGAGCGGCGACGATGCGCCGGCGGGCGAGCCGCCCCAGGCCGCCTTCACGGTCGATTGCCAGGGGCTTACTTGCCGGCTCGACGGCGCGGCGTCACGGGATCCGGACGGCCGCCTGGTGGCCTATGACTGGGACTTCGGGGACGGTCAGCAGGGGCGCGGGGTCCGGCTCGATCACGCCTTCGCGGCCGCCGGTCTGTACCGGGTCGGCCTGACGGTGACGGACGACGATGGGCTGAGCGCCAGGGTCGAGCAGGAGGTCCGGGTTGTGGACGGCCAGGGCTTCCCCTACACAGGGCTGTCGGCGCAGCGCGGCGAGTGGCGCCAGTACCGCTATCTGGCACCGGCCGGGGTGGGCAAGGTCCAGATCAGCCTGTCGGGTGGGGCGGGTGACGCGGATCTCTACGTGCGGCGCGGAGCCGAGCCGACCACCACAGAGTACGAGTGTCGCCCCTATCAGAGCGGCAACACGGAGCGCTGCCTGCTCGACGTGACGCCGGGGGAGACCCTGTATATCGGCATCCACGCCTTCCTCGCCTACGACGGCGTGACCCTGGACGCCCGTTAGCGGGTCTGCCAATGCCCGGTCAGGGCGCGGGGGATACCGCGCCCTGTTCTGATCCTCCCCATCGAATAGCCAGCGCTCTGGCCGCATTCAAGACCGTCTCCTTGGCCGCGTTGGGGCGCTTTCCACTTCGCCAGGCCATCATCACTTCCCAGTGATCCTGGGGCAGATCCTCCACATCCAGCCGGATCAGCCGGCCCAACTCCAGATCTCGCGCCACCGCCAGGGCCGGCATCAGGGTGATGAAGCCGTGCTCAAGGGCCAGCTCCCGGGCCGCTCCGGCCGGCTGGATGGCGTGCAGTGACTTGCTGGGTTGCCGCAGACGACGCAGTTGCTGAATGAAAACATCACAACCCGGCCCCCACTGCTGGGGGGCGATACGCTCGTTGGCGATGTCATGCAGGGTGAGCCCCTGTTGGCCGGCCAGGGGGTGCAATGGCGATGCAATGGCAATGATGGGGGAGCGGCAGAGCAGCTCCATCTGCAGGCCGGCGACGGTCGGACACTTGAGTACGAAGCCGATATCACACTCTCCGGTCAGCAGCTCCTGCATGATGACGCCGGAGTGATCCGTGTTGCAGCGGATCTCGAACTCCCCGTCCACCAGTGCCATCAGCAAGGGGCTGAAGACGACAGAGGTGAGAGAAGGGAGGCAGGCAAGCCGGATCCTGGGCAGGGCCGGTGCCCCCTGCATGGCCAGACGGCCCTCTGCCAGGGTGGCGAGGGCGTCCCGGGCGGCAGGCAAAAACTGTTCGCAGGCCGGAGTCGGAGTGACGCCACGCCGGTGGCGCTGGAACAGGGATCCACCCAGGGTCTGCTCCAGCAGGGCGATGCGTTGACTGACCAGAGGCTGTGACCAGCCGCGAATGGCGGCGGCCTGACTGAAGCTGCCGAGCTCCGCCACATCCAGCAATAACTGCAGATCGTCCAAATCCAGTGACATAAAAAATCCTGATATGAAATATAGCCAGTTGTCGTCTACCACTATATCTGATGCCGTCACACAATGACGTTGTCATTGAGTGAGAGGGTGTCATGGTCGACAGGGCAAGATATTGGGGGCGCTGGTTTCTGGCGCTCGATACCACGCTGGTGATCCTGGGCTTTTTTGTGGTCATGCCCATGATCAGCCTGCGTTTCGTGGATCAGCTGGGATGGGCTGCCGGTCTGGTGGGGCTGGCCTTGGGACTGCGTCAGCTGACCCAGCAGGGGCTCGGCATCTTCGGGGGCTCCCTGGCCGATCGCTTCGGGGCCCGTCCCCTCATCGTGGGCGGCATGTTGCTGCGGGCCGCCGGTTTCTTCTCCCTGGCCTGGGCCGAGAGCGGGACCATGCTGATCTTCTCCTGCTTTCTCTCCGGATTGGGCGGGTGTCTGTTCGACCCGCCGCGCGCCGCCCTGGTGATCAAGTTCACCCGGCCGCGCCAGCGCGGGCGTTTCATCTCACTGCTGATGATGCTCGAGAGCGCCGGCGCCGTGTTGGGGGCCCTGCTTGGCAGCTGGTTGCTGCGTTTCGACTTTACCTATGTCTGCCTGCTGGGAGGGGGTCTCTTCCTGCTGGCGGCCCTGTGCAATGCCCTCCTGCTGCCCGCCTACCGCCTATCGGTCAAGCCGACGCCGATCCGGGCGGGGCTCGGCCAGGTGCTGGCGGATCGCGCCTTCTGTCGCCTGGTGCTGGTACTCAGTGGCTACTACATGATGTGGGTGCAGATGATGCTGATCTTCCCCATTCTGGTGAAGCAGCTGGCGGGTACCACGGCCGCCGTCGGTTGGATGTACAGCCTGGAGAGCGCCCTCTCCCTGCTGTTGCTTTACCCCCTGGCGCGCCTTGGCGAGCGGCATTACCGGCTAGAGACCCGGTTGATGGCCGGTGTGCTGCTGATGACGGCGGGCATCGGGCTGGTGGCCTTCGTCGATACCCTGGCCGGCGTCTTCCTGCTCCTCGGCTGCTTCTATCTGGGCATCATCATCGCCGAACCGGCGCGGGAGACGCTGATGACCCGGCTGGCCAATCCGGCCGCCCGGGGCAGCTATATGGGGTTCAGCCGTCTTGGACTGGCGCTGGGGGGGATGAGTGGTTATGTGGGGGGCGGGGCCCTCTATGATCACGCCATGGCGCTGGGCGAACCTGCCTTGCCCTGGTTGGTCCTCGGCTCCATCGGTGCCATTACCCTGTTGTTGCTGGCGCGCTGTTTTGCCCGTCGTCCCGAGCTGCGCACCAGGGCGCTGGCCTGAGGCAATAAAAAGCCGGTCCACGAGGGACCGGCAAAAAAGAAAACAGTAGGCATGGTGCTGCTTTCGCAGCGGATACAACTTAGAAGTTGTACTGCAGGGCCACGGCGACCACGTCGTCGGTGTTCTGACCCAGCTTGCTGGTACCGGAAACGGCACCGTCATCCAGCAGGTTGATCTTGTAATCAACGTAGGCGTTGAAGTTCTCGGTGAAGTTGTACCAGGCACCGATGGAGACGTACTCGGTGTAGGTATCGTCGATACCGTGAGCGTCATCCTTCACGTCGGTGCGCAGGTAAGCCAGGGAGGGCTTGAACTTGCCGATGGTGTACTGGGCAACGGCTTCGTAACCGTCGTGCTTCTCGGCGTAGCCGTTGTTGACGAACAGGTGGTTCTCGCCGTGGGCATAGGTCGCGGCCAGGTAGAGGTTGTTGGCGGCGTACTTGATACCAACACCGGTCAGCTTGGCGTCAGAATCACCACCGAAGGCGGCGTAACGAGCCTGCTCGTCGGTCTTGCCAGCCTGGTTATAGGCAGCAGACAGGCCCAGACCCATGTCGAAGTCATAGGAGGCAGCTACCGCGAAGCCTTCAGCGGAACCTTTGCTGTTCCAGCTTTCGCCGTTGTAGGTGTTGCCGTTGTAAGATTCGGTGATTGCACTACGGCCAGCGTTCTGCGGATCGTTGTTGCCGGTGAACTGGGCACCCAGGGTTAGGCCGTTGTAGGTGTAGAGGTACTGGGCCAGGCCGTTGGTACGACCGGTACCGAATACTTCGGTGCCCTTGCCCAGACCATCACCGCCCCACTCGGGCAGCACGTCGGTGTAGTCGTTAACGATGCGGAACAGACCGTCCTGACGACCGTAGCTGAAGGCACCGAAGCGATCGTGCTTGATACCTGCGTAGGCGTAACGCAGCTCGTCGTTGTCGGAGCCGGAGGTCGGCAGGTTGTACTCGGCGAAGCCGAAGGCCTTCATCTCGGGAGCGATCTTGGTCTCACCGCGCATGTTCACACGGAAGTAGCTCTGATCACCTTCGGAGCCGTTGTCGTCGGTGCCGTAGTACATGCCCTGGGCGCGACCACCAATCTCGAGCTTGGTGTCATCCTGGTTGTAGACAGTGGCAGCCTGGGCGGTACCGGCCAGCAGCAGGCTGGAGATGGCGATCTTCAGTGCAGTGTATTTCATTGTTTGAATCCTCTGATATCAACACTCAACAGACCTGTGCTCGGTCCGGGTGATCGGTGTTTCCGATACGAGGACGATATACCGCCAAACCTTGACTGGAGCTTAAAGCAGCGGCGATTAATAACGCTGAACGGGAACTTAACGGGAGAATCTCAATACATTTTGTGATATGGCTCCCAAAAAAATGGCCCGCATTGTTGCGGGCCGATTTTTATTCTGTAGCAGGTCAAATAGTCATCAAAGCATCATGCCGCCGAAGACGAAGCCCAGCGCGACCGAAATGGCGATGGTTGCCACACCCGGAATAAAGAAGGGGTGGTTGAAGACCGCCTTGCCGATACGGGTCGAGCCGGTGTCATCCATCTCGACCGCAGCCAGCAGGGTCGGATAGGTCGGCAGCACGAACAGGGCGCTCACCGCGGCAAAGGAGGCGATCGCCGCGACCGGGCTGACGCCCAGGGCCAGGGCGGCCGGCATCAGGGCTTTGGTGGTGGCCGCCTGCGAGTAGAGCAGCATGGCGGCGAAGAAGAGCACCACGGCCAGCAGCCAGGAGTACTGGTTCAGCAGGTCACCGGCGAAGTGCTGGATGGTCTCCATATTGCCCTTCACGAAGACGTTGCCGAGCCAAGCCACACCCAGCACGCAGATGCAGGCGGACATACCGGACTTGAAGGTCGGCATATTGGTGATCTGGCTGGCGTCCAGCTTGCACACCAGCACCATGATGGTGGCGGCAGCCAGCATGATACCCATGATGGCACCGTCACGGGGGATCGGCGGGTTGGTGATGAGACCCACCTTACCGGAGATGGCGGTGGCATAGATCATCACGGCGGCGATGGCCACCAGGAAGATACCGACCGAGATCTTGGCGTAGGGTTTGATATCCAGCTGGGTGGCGCCACGCAGCTTGACCAGCCCCTTGGCCTTACGCTCCAGATAGATTTCGTCCTGATCCAGCGGCTTGCCCAGCATGTTGGCGACGAAGGCGCCCAGGATACAGGCCAGGAAGGTGGAGGGGATGCAGATGGCCAACAGGGTCAGGTAACCCACGCCCAGCGGCTCCAGCATGCCGGAGAAGGCAACCACGGCTGCCGAGATTGGCGAGGCGGTGATGGCGATCTGGGAGGCGATGACCGCGATGGAGAGGGGGCGGGAGGGGCGAATACCTTGCTCCTTGGCCACCTCGGCGATCACCGGCAGGGTCGAGAAGGCGGTGTGACCGGTGCCGGCCAGCATGGTCATCAGATAGGTGACGACCGGAGCGGCGAAGGTGATGTACTTGGGATTCTTGCGCAGGGCCTTCTCGGCCAGATAGACCAGGTAATCCATGCCGCCGGCCAGTTGCATACAGGCGATGGCGCAGATCACCGAGGCGATGATCATGATCACGTCCCAGGGGATAAACGCGACCAGTTGATCACCCGGGATCTGCATGCCCAGACCCCAGGTCAGGACCAAGACACCCAGACCACCGGCGAAGCCGATCCCAATGCTGCCTATCCGGGCCCCCAGATAGATAGCGGCGAGCACTACCAGTAACTCAATGCCAATCATGGTTAACTCCATTTTTTAGTTTTTGGTGACGCTGTGTGCTTGAAAAAGCCAATTCCCGAGTCATCTGGCCGCAGATCGCTCGGGAAGGGGCTCTATGGGGTGGGCGAACCCACCCCATAACCGGCTTGTGCCTGTTTATGCCTGTTCGCGAGTAAAGCGCTTGGCCTTGTACTGCGGGTTCATCAGGTTTTCGATGGAGAGGATCTCGTCGAGCTGCTCGGCGGTCAGCAGGCCGCGCTCCAGCACCACTTCCCGGACGTTCTTGCCGGTCTGGGCGCAGATCTTGCCGACGATATCCCCTTCGTGGTGACCGATGAAGGGGTTGAGGTAGGTGACGATACCGATGGAGTTGAGCACGTGGTTACGGCAGATCTCCGGGTTGGCGGTGATCCCTTCCACGCACTTCTCGCGCAGGGAGATACAGGCCTTCTCCATCAGGCTCAGGGATTCGAACATCGCCTGGGCGATCACCGGCTCCATCACGTTCAGCTGCAGCTGACCCGCCTCGGCGGCGAAGGTAATGGTGACGTCGTTACCGAATACCTTGAAGCAAGACTGGTTCACCACTTCCGGAATGACCGGGTTGACCTTGGCCGGCATGATGGAGGAGCCAGCCTGCATCTCCGGCAGGTTGATCTCTTTGAGTGCAGTACGCGGGCCGGAGGAGAGCAGACGCAGATCGTTACAGATCTTGGAGAGCTTCATGGCCAGACGCTTGACCGCACCGTGCAGCATCACATAGGCGCCGCAGTCGGAGGTTGCTTCGATGAGGTCTTCTGCCGGCACATAGGCGCGACCGGTGATCTCGGCCAGACGCTGAATGGCCAGTTGGGAGTACTCGGGGGGAGTGTTGAGGCCGGTACCGATGGCGGTGGCGCCCAGGTTCACTTCCAGCAGCAGCTCCTGGCAGCGCTTGATGGTCTTGATCTCTTCGCGCAGGGTAACGGCGAAGGCGTGGAACTCCTGGCCCAGGGTCATGGGGACGGCGTCCTGCAGCTGGGTACGGCCCATCTTCAGGATGTGCTTGAACTCGCTGGCCTTGGCATCGAAGGCGGCGATCAGGTGTTCCAGGGCATCCAGGGTAGTGTCGGTGCTGTCGACCACGGCGACGCGGAAACCGGTCGGGTAGGCATCGTTGGTGGATTGGCACTTGTTGACGTGATCGTTGGGGTTGATGACGTCGTAACGACCCTTCTCAAGGCCCATCAGCTCGAGGGCGATGTTGGCCAGCACTTCGTTGGTGTTCATGTTGACGGAGGTACCGGCACCCCCCTGGAAGACATCGATCGGGAACTGATCGAAGCACTTGCCGGTGCTGAGCATGACGTCGCAGGCTTCGACGATCTTGTCGGCGATCTCGGGACGAATGGTGCCCAGCTCGCCGTTGGCCAGAGCGGCGGCCTTCTTGGTCAGCACCATGCCGCGCACGAAGGCGGGAACATCGGAAATTTTCTGAGAGCTGATCTTGAAGTTCTCGATGGCGCGCAGGGTGTGCACACCGTAGTAAACGTCGTTGGAAACTTCTTTGGTGCCCAGCAGGTCTTCTTCAATGCGGACGTTCTTGTTGTCACTCATTGTGTTGCCTCAGAAATCAAAACAGATTGAACATTCCTCACAATGCGATGCGAGTTCCATGCGCAATTGCAATTGTCATCCTGAAGCGTTGCACATCGTGTAGGGGCGCAGGGCGATGCCCTGAAAACTGACAATAATATTATCTCATTGTGGGTAGCCCAAATCAGACGCAGATCACTAAATTTAAAGTTCAAAAAAAAATAAACAACTGCTATTTGGCTTAATGACCATGTTATCTAAACGATTTCCCCCCCTGTGCCACCTGTTGCCGGGGGAGGGGAATGACTTGAAAATCGGTTATCCTCCCCCCACTTGGATCGGATACGACTCACAATCGACAGAGGTCATCATGGGTAAACTGTTTTTCGGGCTGGTAGGACTGGCTCTCTTGGAGATGACGGTGCTCATCCAGGTTGGCTCCGTCATCGGTGCCCTGCCCACGGTGGCTCTGGTCGTTGTGACGGCCATGGTGGGGACCTCGCTGGTGCGCAGCCAGGGACTGCGCACCCTGATGGAGGCCCAGCACAAGATGCAGCTGGGCGAGCTGCCCGGTCGCGAGATGATGAGTGGCATGATGCTGGCGTTGGCGGGTCTGTTGCTCATCATCCCCGGTTTTATCACCGACATAGTGGCCGTGCTGCTGTTGCAGCCGGCGCTGCGCAACCGGATTGCCGACAAGCTGATGGGCTCGGGTCGCTTCGTGGTCAAGGGGCCCTTCGACGGAGGTGCCGGGACTCCCCCCGGGGACGGTCGCACCATAGAGGGTGAGTACGAGCGTAAGGATTGAGTGAATAACGAAATGAAGCAGGGGGCCGTGGGGCCCCCTGCTTCGTTTCAGGGAGTCTTGCGGTGGCAGAGCGATGCGAAGCGGCGGGCGCCAAACAGGTAGGCAAGTGTTCCGGCGACCAGGTTGGCCAGCAGGATGCCGAGGAAGATGCCCTCGACCCCCTGGCGTGATCCCAGCCAGGCCAGGGGCAAGAGCAGTCCGAACAGACGCAGGCCGTTAAAGAGCAGGGCTATGGTCGATGCCCTGACGCCGTTGAGGGCCGAGGCGAGCAGCATCACCAGCGCCTGGCAGCCATAGCCGAGGGGGATCAGATGCAGGTAGCGGGTCATGGTCTCCACGACGACGGGGTGGGTGCTAAAGAGGGTGGCCACCCAGGGAGCCAGCAGCCAGATGATGGCGTAGATAAGGAGCTGGAACAGCAGGGCGAAGCGCATCGCCAGCATCAGGGCCGCATGAGCTCGCTGCGGGTTGCCTGCCCCGGTGTTTTGCGACACGAAGGGGGCCAACACCGAGGAGAGCGCCATCATGACGATGAGCAGCAGGGCCTCGACCCGTGATGCGGCCCCATAGGCGGCCACCACCTCGGTACCGAGTCCGGCGAAGATCATCATCAGCAGGGCGTTGGCTAGCGGGTTGAGCATGTTGGTAAAGGCGGCCGGCAGGGCCACATGGAGGACGGCTTGCCAGTGCCTCTTGAGCGCTGGCCAGGGGGAGAGGGTGAGCAGCAGCAGACGATCGCGCCGGTAGAGGATGCGCAGGCTCACCAGCATGGCCATCAGCCAGGAGAGAGAGGTGGCGATGGCCGCCCCCTTGATGCCGAGTGCCGGTACCGGGCCCCAGCCGAAGATGAGCAAGGGATCGAGCAGGCCGTTGACCAGCCCCGCCACCGCCATCACCAGGCTGGGAGTCTTGGTATCGCCGGTGGCCCGGGTGGCGGCATTGCCCACCATGGGCAGTGCCAGCAGGGGCACCGTCAGGTACCAGATCACCATGTAGTCGTGGATCAGGGCGATCAACCGGTCACTGGCTCCCAGCAGACGGAACAGGGGATCTATGGTGGCGGCGCCCAGCAGCGACAGGCTGCTCACCATCAAGAGTGTCAGCAGCAGGGCATCGGTGGTGAAGTGGGCGGCTTCGTCGTGACGCCCCTGGCCCAGGGTATGACCCAGTACGGCGGAGAGCCCGGCCCCCAATCCCATGATGAGGGAGGTGACGACGAAGGTGACCGGAAAGGTGAAACTGACCGCTGCCAGCGCCTCCGTGCCCAGCAGACCGATAAAGAAGGTATCGATCAGGTTGAAGGCCAGGATCGCCACTATGCCGACGATCATGGGGCCCGTCATGCGGGCCAGCAGGGCAGGGATGGGGGCATGGTGAAGCGGATTGGGGGTATGCACGACGTCTCTGTTGGCTGGCGGCCGCCGGGGCGGTTCGATAAAGAGGGCTCAATAGTACGTGAAAAAAATTTTTTTTGTATCGCCCCTTGAAGGTAGGGCTTGAGCCCCCACATCTGGGAATATCAACGCTTTGGCCAGGTATGGCCATGTTAACGAAACAAGAGAAAACTCATTTTGGGAGAGTTATCGATGAAAATTCGTCCACTGCATGACCGTGTCATCATCAAGCGCATCGAAGCCGAAGCCAAGTCTGCTGGCGGCATCGTGCTGACTGGTACTGCGGCCCAGAAGTCCACTCGTGGCGAGGTTCTGGCCGTGGGCACTGGTCGAATCCTGGATAACGGCGAAGTGAAGCCGCTGGCCGTCAAGGCTGGTGACAAGGTGATCTTTAACGAAGGCTACGGTGTGAAGACCGAGAAGCTGGATGGTCAGGAGGTGCTGATCCTCTCCGAGACCGACATCCTGGCAATCGTCGAAGAGTAATCTCACCCTAACCCGTTTCATTGATAAGGATTGAACAAGATGGCTGCTAAAGACGTTAAATTTGGTAACGACGCTCGCGTAAAAATGCTGGAAGGGGTCAACATCCTGGCCGATGCGGTCAAGGTGACCCTGGGTCCGAAGGGCCGTAACGTGGTGCTGGACAAGTCCTTCGGTGCCCCGACCATCACCAAGGACGGCGTCTCCGTCGCTCGCGAGATCGAGCTGGAAGACAAGTTCATGAACATGGGTGCCCAGATGGTCAAGGAAGTTGCTTCCAAGGCCAACGACGCCGCCGGTGACGGTACCACCACCGCCACCGTACTGGCCCAGTCCATCGTCAACGAAGGCCTGAAGGCCGTTGCCGCCGGCATGAACCCGATGGATCTGAAGCGCGGTATCGACAAGGCCGTTGCCGCCGCCGTCACCGAGCTGCAAGCCCTGTCCACCCCGTGTGCCGACAACAACGCCATCGCCCAGGTTGGCACCATCTCCGCCAACTCCGACGAGAAGGTGGGCAAGCTGATTGCCGAGGCGATGGACAAGGTGGGCCGTGACGGCGTCATCACAGTCGAAGACGGCCAGGGCCTGGAAGACGAGCTGGCTGTGGTCGAGGGTATGCAGTTCGACCGTGGTTACCTCTCCCCCTACTTCATCAACAAGCCGGAAGCCGGTGCCGTCGAGCTGGACGACCCCTTCATCCTGCTGGTCGACAAGAAGGTTTCCAACATCCGCGAAATGCTGCCGGTGCTGGAAGGTGTGGCCAAGTCTGGCAAGCCGCTGGTGATCGTCGCCGAAGACGTGGAAGGCGAAGCCCTGGCGACCCTGGTGGTCAACACCATGCGTGGTATCGTCAAGGTCGCTGCCGTCAAGGCTCCGGGCTTCGGTGATCGTCGCAAGGCCATGCTGCAGGATATCGCCATCCTGACCGGTGGTACCGTCATCTCCGAAGAAGTGGGTATGGAGCTGGAGAAGGCTGCCCTGGAAGACCTGGGCCGTGCCAAGCGCATCGTCATCACCAAGGAAAACACCACCATCATCGATGGCGTGGGTGAAGCCGCCGCGATCGAAGCCCGCGTTGCCCAGATCCGCCAGCAGATCGAAGAGACCTCTTCCGATTACGACCGTGAGAAGCTGCAAGAGCGCGTGGCCAAGCTGGCCGGCGGTGTTGCCGTGATCAAGGTCGGTGCTGCCACCGAAGTTGAAATGAAAGAGAAGAAAGCCCGTGTGGAAGATGCCCTGCACGCGACCCGCGCCGCCGTTGAGGAAGGTGTGGTTGCCGGTGGTGGTGTCGCCCTGATCCGTGTGGCTGCCAAGCTGGTTGACCTGCGTGGCGACAACGAAGATCAGAACGTGGGTATCAAGGTTGCCCTGCGCGCCATGGAATCCCCCCTGCGCCAGATCGTCACCAACGCCGGTGAGGAGGCCTCTGTGGTCGCCAACAACGTCAAGGCCGGTGAAGGTAACTTCGGTTACAACGCCTACTCCGAGCAGTACGGCGACATGCTGGAGATGGGTATCCTGGATCCGACCAAGGTAACCCGCTCCGCCCTGCAATTCGCCGCGTCCATCGCCGGCCTGATGATCACCACAGAGTGCATGGTGACCGAGCTGCCGAAGAAAGACGCTCCGGCCATGCCGGACATGGGCGGTATGGGTGGCATGGGCGGCATGATGTAAGCCTCCCCATCTGCTGATGAAGGGCCCCGTGAGGGTAATGCCGATCAGTTAAGGATCCATTGACCGATCCTTCTGATGTGTGAAAATCCGAAACCTATTGATTGGTTTCGGATTTTTTATGCGCATCGA
>NZ_JBFODE010000070.1:0-48213 GCF_040908155.1 Aeromonas sp. R6-2
TCGGCTGGCTTGTGCTTCTTCGACGCCTTCTTCTCGAGAAACTCGATGATCTTGCCGGCCACGTCCTTGCCCGAGGCACTCTCGACCCCTTGCAGGCCGGGGGAGGAGTTCACCTCCAGCACCAGGGGGCCGCGCGCAGAGCGCAGGATATCCACCCCGGCGACGTCGAGCCCCATGATCTTGGCGGCCTGCACCGCGGTTGCCCGCTCTTCGGGGGTGATGGTGATGGCCGAGGCGCTGCCGCCCCGGTGCAGGTTGGAGCGAAACTCCCCCTCCTGGGCCTGGCGACGCATGGCGGCGACCACCTTGCCCCCCACTACCAGACAGCGGATATCCGCTCCCTGGGCCTCGTGAATGTACTCCTGCACCAGTATGTTGTTATCGGTCTGGATAAAGGCCTCGATCACGCTCTCGGCGGCCTTGTTGGTCTCGCACAGCACCACGCCGATCCCCTGGGTGCCCTCGAGCAGCTTCACCACCAGGGGGGCGCCTCCCACCATCTTGATGAGATCCGGCACGTCGCGGGTGCTGTGGGCATAACCGGTGACGGGCAGGCCGATGCCGTGGCGCGAGAGCAGCTGCATGGCACGCAGCTTGTCGCGGGAGCGGGAGATGCCGAGCGAGCTGTTGAGGGCCATGGTGCCCATCATCTCGAACTGGCGCAGCACGGCGGTGCCGTAGAAGGTGATGCTGGCGCCGATGCGCGGGATGATGGCGTCATAGCCGGCCAGCTCGAGCCCCTCGTAGTGAATGGAGGGGCTGTGGGAGGCGATGTTCATGTAGCAGCGCAGGGTATCGAGCACCTCGACCCTGTGGCCGCGGCTCTCCGCGGTTTCCACCAGGCGGCAGGTGGAGTAGTTGTTGGGTTCGCGGGAGAGAATGGCAATCTTCATGGACGTGAGAGACCTGGGAATCGGGCGGGAGAGTATAAGGTGCCACGGCGCCAAGGCAACGCCAATTGTTTATCCTGACAACAAGCACGAGCGCACAAAATGGGGCGCCCCTCGGGGCGCCGTCATACTCAGGTCACACTGGCAGGTCAGCCCAGGTTTGGCGCCAGCCAGCGCTCGGCCTCCTCCAGGCTCATCCCCTTGCGGGCCGCGTAATCCTCGAGCTGGTCGCGCTGGATCTGGGCCACCGCGAAGTAGCGGCTCTCGGGGTGAGAGAAGTACCAACCCGACACCGCCGCCCCCGGCCACATGGCATAGGACTCGGTGAGCACCATGCCGATGCGCTCTTCCACCCCCAGCAGCCGCCAGATGGCCCCCTTCTCGGTGTGCTCGGGGCAGGCCGGGTAACCGGGTGCCGGGCGGGTGCCACGGTAGTTCTCGCGGATCAGCTCCTCATTGGAAAGCGCCTCGTCCGGGGCATAGCCCCAGTGCACCTTTCGCACCTGCTCGTGCAGGTATTCGGCGAAGGCCTCGGCCAGGCGATCGCACACCGCCTGGATGAGAATCGCATTGTAGTCGTCGTGCTCGGCCTTGAACGCCTTGGCGATCGCCTCCTCGCCGATGCCGCCGGTCACCGCGAAGGCGCCCACCCAGTCGGCCACACCGCTCTCCCTGGGCGCCACATAGTCGGCCAGGCAGTAGTTGGGGAAGCCCTTCTTCTCGGTCTGCTGGCGCAGGTGGTGCAAGGTTTCGATGACCTGCTCGCGGGACTCGTCGGCATAGACCTCTATGCTGTCCCCCACGGCGTTGGCCGGGAACAGGCCAAACACGCCGGCGCAGCGCACCGACCCCTCGGCCTCGAGCCGATCCAGCATGGCGTTGGCGTCGGCAAAGAGGCGCGTCGCCTCCTCCCCCACCACCTCGTCGTCGAGGATGCGCGGGAACTTGCCCGCCAGCTCCCAGCTCAGGAAGAACGGCGTCCAGTCGATGTAGCGGCGCAGGGTGGCGATGGGCATGGACTCGATGACCTGGACTCCGAGGGCGTGCGGGCGCGGCGGCTGATAGCCGGCCCAGTCGAGCTGATGCCGGTTGGCGCGGGCCGCTGCCAGCGACACCGGCGGCGTGCGCGGCTGCTTGCGGGCGTGCTGGTCGCGCACCACCTCGTACTCCTTGGCGAGCCGCTCGACAAAGGCCGGCTTGAGCTCGGGGCTGAGCAGGCTCTGGGCCACCCCCACGGCGCGCGAGGCGTTGGAGACATAGACCACCGGCTCGCTGTAGTTCTGCTCTATCTTCACCGCCGTGTGGGCCTTGGAGGTGGTAGCCCCGCCGATGAGCAGCGGCAGCGTGAAACCCTGGCGCTCCATCTCCTTGGCCACGTGCACCATCTCGTCCAGGGACGGGGTGATGAGACCCGACAGGCCGATGATGTCGGCGTTCACCTCGCGGGCGGTCTTCAATATGGTCTCGGCAGGCACCATGACCCCGAGATCGACGATCTCGAAGTTGTTGCAGGCCAGCACCACCCCGACGATGTTCTTGCCGATGTCGTGCACGTCCCCTTTCACGGTGGCCAGCACGATCTTGCCGTTGCTGGTGCCGCCGGACTTCTCCGCCTCGATATAGGGTTGCAGGTAGGCGACCGCCCGCTTCATCACCCGGGCCGACTTCACCACCTGGGGCAGGAACATCTTGCCGGCGCCAAACAGGTCGCCGACCACGTTCATGCCGTCCATCAGCGGCCCCTCGATGACGTGCAGGGGGCGCTCGGCCCCGGCGCGCGCCTCTTCGGTGTCTTCCTCGATAAAGTCGGTGATGCCCTTGACCAGGGCGTGCTCGAGCCGCTTGCCCACCGGCCAGCTGCGCCACTCCTGCTCGCGCGGGTCGGCCGCCTCGGCGCCGCCGCCCCGGTACTGCTCGGCGATGGCCAGCAGCGCCTCGGTGGCCCCCGGGTGGGTGTTGAGCACCACCGCCTCGACCTTCTCTTTGAGATCTTTGGGGATCTCCTCATAGATGGCGAGCTGGCCGGCGTTGACGATTCCCATGTCCATGCCGTTCTTGATGGCGTGGTAGAGGAAGACGGCGTGAATGGCCTCGCGCACCGGCTCGTTACCCCTAAACGAGAAGGAGACGTTGGAGACGCCGCCGGAGATCATGGCGTGGGGCAGGGTCTCCTTGATGTCCTTGACCGCCTCGATGAAGTCCACCGCGTAGTTGTTGTGCTCGTCGATGCCGGTGGCGACCGCAAAGATGTTGGGGTCGAAGATGATGTCTTCGGGCGGGAAGCCCACCTGCTCCACCAGGATGCGGTAGGCGCGCTGGCAGATCTCGGTCTTGCGCGCCCGGGTGTCGGCCTGGCCGGTCTCGTCGAAGGCCATGACGATGACGGCGGCGCCATAGCGGCGGATCAGCCTGGCCTGCTCGATAAACTTGGCCTCCCCCTCCTTCATGGAGATGGAGTTGACGATCCCCTTGCCCTGCACGCACTTGAGGCCGGCTTCCAGCACCTCCCACTTGGAGGAGTCGATCATCACAGGCACCCTGGCGATATCCGGCTCGGCGGCGATGAGGTTCAAGAAGCGCACCATGGCCTTCTCGGCGTCGAGCATCCCCTCGTCCATGTTGATGTCGATGATCTGGGCGCCGCTCTCCACCTGCTGCTTGGCCACCTCCAGCGCCTCGTCGTAGAGCTCCTCCTTGATCAGGCGCTTGAAGCGGGCCGAGCCGGTGACGTTGGTGCGCTCGCCCACGTTGACGAACATGGAGTCGGCGTCGATGGTGAGCGGCTCCAGGCCCGACAACCGGCAGGCCACTGGCAGATCCGGCAGGGTGCGAGGCGTGATGCCGGCCACGGCGCCTGCCATGGCGCGGATATGCTCGGGGGTGGTGCCGCAGCAGCCCCCCACCAGGTTGAGAAAGCCGCTCGACGCCCACTCGCGGATGTGGGTCGCCATCTCGGCCGCGCCGAGGTCGTACTCACCGAAGGCGTTGGGCAGACCGGCGTTGGGGTGGGCGCTGACGTGGCACTCGCAGATACGCGAGAGCTCCTCCACGTACTGGCGCAGCTCGTCCGGCCCAAGGGCGCAGTTGAGGCCAAACGAGATCGGCCGCACGTGGCGCAGGGCGTTGTAGAAGGCCTCTGTGGTCTGCCCCGACAGGGTGCGGCCGGAGGCGTCTGTGATGGTGCCCGAGATCATCACCGGCAACCTGACCCCGAGGGCCTCGAACACCTGGTCCACGGCGAAGGCCGCCGCCTTGGCGTTGAGGGTGTCGAAGATGGTCTCGATGAGGATGAGATCCGCCCCCCCTTCGATGAGGGCACGGGTCGACTCGTCATAGGCGGCCACCAGCTGGTCGAAGGTGACGTTGCGCTTGCCCGGATCGTTGACGTCCGGTGAGATGGAGGCGGTGCGGTTGGTGGGCCCCAGGACCCCGGCCACGAAGCGCGGCTTGTGGGGCTCTCTGGCCGTCCACTCGTCGGCCACGGCGCGCGCCAGGCGGGCCGCCTCCCGGTTGATCTCGGCCGAGAGGGACTCCATGCGGTAGTCCGCCATGGCAATGGTGGTGGCGTTGAAGGTGTTGGTCTCGAGGATGTCGGCACCGGCCGCGCAGTAGGCGTCGTGGATCTCGCGGATCACCGCCGGCTTGGTCAGCACCAGCAGATCGTTGTTGCCCTTGAGATCCGACGGCCAGTCGGCGAAGCGCACGCCCCGGTAGTCCGCCTCCTTGAGCCGGTAGCCCTGGATCATGGTCCCCATGCCACCGTCTATGATGAGGATCCGCTCCCTGAGCTGGGCTTCCAGTTTCTGCTTGGCTTGCGACACGACGACTCCTTGTATCCTGTGACGACTCTGCCCCATCCTATCAGCAAAAAACAGAATTAGAAATCCAGCCGTCTATCTATCCAAATTATCGCAACACTACTCAATAGGGGGTAGTGAGCCCATCCCCGCCAGAGAGTACCCTATGGCAGCCCGACCCTGTCGGGCTGAGCGTGCTTGCTGTTCTACCAATGAGAAAATAACAACATGAGTGTCTACTACACCCTCTGCTTCCTGGCGGCACTGGCGATCTTCATTGCGTTCGCCAACCAGTACGTCATCAGGATCCAGACCACCATCGCTATCACCGCCGGCTCCATGCTGATCTCGGCCCTGATGGTCCTGTTCGGTAAGCTGGACTGGTTCAACATGGGCCCCCTGGCCGTCGAGACCATGGAGAGCATCGACTTCCAGAACTTCCTGCTCAAGGGGATCCTGGGCTTCCTGCTGTTCGCCGGGGGCATCGGCATCAAACTGCCCGCCCTGAAGGACCAGAAGTGGGAGATCGCCATCATGGCCATCTTCTCCACCCTGCTCTCCACCTTCCTGATCGGCTACGGCTTCTGGTTTATCGCCGGCCTGCTGGGCTGGGAGATCCCCCTGGTCTACTGCATGCTGTTCGGTGCCCTGATCTCCCCCACCGACCCCATCGCCGTGCTGGCCATCGTCAAGAAGCTCCAGGCCCCGCCCCAGATCGCCATCCAGATCGAGGGGGAGTCCCTGTTTAACGACGGCGTCGGCCTGGTCATCTTCGCCACCGTGTTCGCCGTGGCGTTTGGCGGCGTCGAGCCCTCCTTCGGTGGCGTGGCCAGCCTGTTCCTGCACGAGGCCCTCGGCGGCATCCTGTTCGGGGTGGTGCTGGGCCTGGTGGCCCACATCATGATCAGTGCCACCGACGACGGCTCGCTCGAGCTGCTGCTGACCCTGTGCATCCCGACCGCCGGCTTCGCCCTGGCCAACATGCTTGGCGTCTCCGGCGCCCTGGCCATGGTGGTCACCGGCATCATGATCGGCAACTGGACCCGTCACTCGGGCTTCTCCGAGCAGAGCCAGCATCACCTGGATCACTTCTGGGAGCTGATGGACCAGTTCCTCAACGCCCTGCTGTTCCTGCTGATCGGCCTGGCCCTGGTGCTGCTGGACCTTGCCTGGCGTGACTGGATCCTGCTGGTCATCTCGGTGCCCCTGTGTCTGGCGGCCCGCTTCATCAGCGTCTCGCTGCCCTATGTGGCGTTTCGCAAGTTCCGCAGCTACAACAAGTTCTCGGTGCGGATCCTCACCTGGGGCGGTCTGCGCGGCGGTCTGGCCATGGCCATGGCCCTGGCGCTCCCCTCCGGCCAGATGATGCTGCCCGAGTACGGCGTCGATCTGCGCGAGGTGATCCTCATCATGACCTACGCCGTGGTGATGTTCTCCATCGTGGTGCAGGGGATGACCATCACCCCCATGATCGAACGCGCCAAACGGGCGGCCGGGGACTATTGATCCCCCCACAACGACAAGAGGCGGCCCGATGGCCGCCTCTTCGTTTTGTGCCTCCCCTCAGGGGCGCAGTATCTCGCTCCAGGGGAGTCCCTCATCCCCCAGGGTGATGAAGTCGGGATTTTCGAGGGAGTCGCGCCGGTTGTAGCTTAAGGGGAGCAGGCCGAGGCTTAAGATGGCCCCCCCCGCCTCGCTGACGATGCACTGGGCGGCGGCGGTGTCCCACTCCCCGGTGGGGCCGAGGCGCACATAACAGTCGGCCACCCCTTCGGCTACCAGGCAGGACTTGAGGGCGCTCGACCCCAGCGGTAACCGCTCGTAGTCAAACTCGGGGCTGAGGCGGCGAGTCAGGGACTCGGGGGCCTGGCGCCGGCTCACCGCCACCGTCAGGGTCGCCGGGGGCACCAGATGATGGCGGGCATGGATGGGACGACTCAGCCCCTGCGCCTCCTTGAAGGCCCCCTCCCCCTGGGCCGCCCAGTAGAGGGTGTCCGACTCGGGCGCGTAGACGATGCCAAGCACTGGCTGGTGATGGCGCACCAACGCGATCAGGGTGGCAAAGTCACCGCTGCCGGCGATGAACTCGCCGGTGCCGTCGAGGGGATCCACCAGCCAGTACTCGGGCCACTCGGCACGCTCGGCCAGCGGGATATCGGCCGCCTCTTCGGTCAGCACCGGCACCCCGGGGGTGAGGGCCGAGAGCGCCTGCTTGAGGTAGGCATCGGCCGCCAGATCGGCGCTGGTGACCGGGGTATCGTCCTCCTTGAGGTGGCGCTCGAACTGACCACCGCGGTAGATCTCGCTCAAGATCCGCCCGGCCTCGCGAGCGATGCGGCACGCCTCGGGGGCCACCGCCAGCAGATCGATCATGACTCCTCCTTCAACCATTTCTGCGCCAGCAGCAGGGCGCTGATACTGCGCGACTCGGTGAAGTCGGAGCGCGCCAACAGGGTATCGATATCGTGCAGGGGCCAGGGGATCACCTCGAGGGGCTCGGGTTCGTCCCCCTCCCGCTGCTCCGGGTAGAGCTCCCGGGCCAGCAGAATGTCCATCCGGCTCGAGAAGTATCCGGGGGCGAGCGACACCTGCTTGAGGGGGATGAGCTCGCGGGCGCCGAAGCCCGCCTCTTCCATCAGCTCGCGGTTGCCCGCCTCGAAGATGTCTTCACCGGGATCGATCAGCCCCTTGGGAAAGCCCAGCTCATAGCTGTGGGTACCGGCGGCGTACTCGCGCACCAGCAGCAGGGTCTGGTCGTCCAGCATGGGTACCACCATGACGGCGCCACGGCCGCCACCGCGCATCCGCTCGTAGACGCGCTCCTCCCCGTTGGAGAACTTGAGGTGCAAGGATTCGACCTTGAACAGGCGGCTTTCGGCCACCAGCTCGGCCTTGAGGATCTCGGGTTTCTCTTTTGCGTGGTCCATGGTGATCACTGGGCTGGGCTCATGCCTCAAGAGTAAACGACTCCCCGCCTCGCGGCTATCCACAAAAGGGGGAGCGCCACCGAAGCTCCCTGCTATACTGCCCGCCCACTCAAGGAGAGCACCATGCCCATCACCCTGCCCTGGCGCGATATCGACACCGTCCTGCTCGACATGGACGGCACCCTCATCGATCTCCATTTCGACAGCCACCTGTGGCAGACCCTGGTGCCCGAGCGCTACGCCGCCCGCCACGCCCTGGCGCAGGATGAGGCCAAGCGCCGCATCGATGCCCACTATGAGGCGGTGGCCGGCACCCTCAAGTGGTACTGCGTGGACTACTGGAGCGACACCCTGGAGCTCGACATCCGGGCCCTCAAGCAGGAGATCCTCGACAAGATCCGGTGGCGCCCCAACGTCATCCCCTTCCTCGATGCCCTCAAGGCCGCCGGCAAACAGCGGATCCTGTTCACCAACGCCCACCCGGCCAGCCTGGAGGTGAAGCTGCTCAGGCTCGAACTCGACGCCCATCTGGACAGTATCGTCACCACCCATCACCTGGGCTGGTCCAAGGAGAGCCAGCGCTGCTGGCAGGCGCTCACTCGCTGCATCCCCTTCGATCCGGCGCGCACCCTCTTCATCGACGACAGCGAGCGGATCCTCGATGCCTCGGCCGAGTTCGGCATCGCCCATCAGCTGGGGATAGCCCGCCCGGACAGCCAGCAGCCCCCCCTCTGCTTCAGCCGCTTCCCGGCGCTCGATGACTACGCCGAGCTCTTGCCCCTCGGCCTCTGACACGCTCAAGGCCCTCCTCGCGAGGGCCTTGTCATATCAGGTCAGCAGCCAGTAACCGGCGACGCCCATCATCAGCAGGGAGGAGACCCGCCCCAGCAGATCCCCGCGCCCCTGCCCTTGCAACAGCTGGTTTGCCCGCTGCCCGCCGTAGGCGTAGAGCAGCAGGTTGACGCACTCGATCAGGATGACCAGGGCGACGAACAACAGGGTCTGCAACTCGGTCGAGAGGGCCGGGCTGATGAAGGGCGGCAGCAGGGTCATCATGAAGAGCCAGGACTTGGGGTTGGAGATGGCGACGGTAAAGCCGCGCAGCACCAGTCCAAGGCGGCCGCTGTCCTCCTGGCGGGTCGCCCCCGCCTGCCCGCCGCCGCGCCAGCTTGCCACCCCCATCCAGAGCAGATAGAGGGCGCCGAGGTATTTAAAGCCCTGCATCAGGGCCGGCTGCTCGGCCAACACCCGGGTGTAGCCGAGCAAGGCGGTGAGGGCAATCAGCCCCACCCCGACCAGCTCGCCAGCGATAACCCACAAGGTGCGGCGCAGCCCCAGGCTGGCGCCAAAGCTCATGGCCAGCATCATGCAAAGGCCGGGGGAGACCGAGATGAGAAAGAAGGTCGGGATAAACATCAACAGCAGGGTCCACTCGCTCATCATGTCCCCCTCAGGCCGCATCGCGCGGGGCCAGCACCCCCATGCCGGCCAGGTAGTCGAGGGCGCTCGGGGTGAAGCCGATCTCCGTGAGGTGCGCCGCCGTGAAGGGAGCGCGCAGCAGCGGCAGGCCGCGGCTCACCCGTTCCATCCAGTCCGGATTGCCGATGGCCGCCGTGCCCACCGCCACCAGATCGGCGCCGCCAGCCAGGGCCAGCTCGGCCGAGGCGGCGTCATGGATCTTGCCCGCCACCATGAGCGGCACCCGCCCGGCCAGCCCGACCCGCACCGCCTCCAGCAGGGCGCCGCCGTCGGGATCCCCCGCCACCGCCTTGAAGCTGTCCCCCATGGAGAAGTGCAGGTAGTCGATCCCCTCGTCCGCCAGCAGGTGCGCCACCGCCAGCTGATGGGGCAGCGCTATGCCCTGGATATGGGCATAGTTTTCGGGGGAGAGGCGCACCCCGACCAAAAAGTCCCGGGGCAAGCGGGCGCGGATGCCGCGCACTATCTCCACCAGGATCCGCGCCCGGTTGGCGATGCTGCCGCCCCAGCGGTCGGTGCGCCGGTTGTGCAGGGGGTTGAGGAAGTTGCAAAGCAGGAAGTGGTGGGCTGCGTGCAGCTCGACCCCGTGCAGGCCGGCGCCATGAGCCCGCTCGGCGGCGCCCACGAAGGCCTCGATCAGCGTAAGAATCCCCTCCTCCGTCAGCCCCTTGACCCCGAGCGGGTAGCGCCCACCCGGCGCCAGCTCGCACGGGCCGACCGGCGCACCGTCGTTCAGTTCGGGCAGGGCCCGCATCCCGCCGTGATGCAGCTGCACCACCGCCAGCGCCCCGGCCTGCCGCGCACTGTCGGCCAGGGCCGTGAAGGCCTGCTGCTGGGTGTCGGTCATCAGGGCCGGCTGTCCCGCCCAGCAGCGTCCGCCAGGCTGCACCTGGGTGGCGGCGGCGATGAGCAGGCCGAAGCCGCCGCGGGCGCAGCGCGCCAGCCAGTCGAGCTCGGCCTGAGCGGGATCGCCGCCTGCACCGCTCATGTTGTGGGTCAAAGGGGCCAGCACGGCCCGGTTCTTGAGCCGCAATCCGGCCCGTTCGAAGTGGAAGCTGTCTCCAAGTGCCTTGTTCATCGCCCTCTCCCGGGATCGCAATGGAATGGCCGCCACTATAAACTGGGGCAATCAGGATATAATCAGGCGTACAAGCAAGGCATTCATTCCCAGCAAGACACAATAGGCCACCCCTCATGCGTCACCACAAGCTCGACACCCTCTACCTGATGCGCCTGCTGGTCGCCATCGTCCGCTGCGGATCCTTCGCCGCGGCGGCGGCCCAGCTCGGCATCACCCCGAGCAAGGCGTCCAAGGATCTGCGCCACCTGGAGCAGAGCCTCGGCAACACGCTCCTGAGCCGCACCACCCGCCGGGTGCAGCTGACCGACGCGGGGGAGCTCGCCTACCGCCAGGCCGACCAGATGATCGCCCTGCACGAACAGTTGCTGGACGGCCTGCAGCGCCGCCGCTCGGCCCTGTGCGGGGAGCTGCGCATCACGGCGCCGGATCTGTGGGGCGAGGTGGTGCTGACCCCGGTGCTGCTGCGCTTTCGCGCCAACCACCCCGAGGTGCGGATCATCGCCGACTTCAGCAATACCCCGGCCGACCTGCTGCGCGACAACCTGCACGTGGCGTTTCGCAGCACCGAGCTTGGCAGCCAGCCCTATCTGGCGCGCCCCATCGGGGTGGACGATCTGGTGCTCTGCGCCAGCGCCGACTACCTGGACCGCCACCCGCCCTTGCGCGAGCCGCAGGATCTGCAGCAGCACCCCCTCATCACCCGCTGCCAGGAGTACAGCCGCCACGAGCGCTGGACCCTGCTAGCCCAGGGGCGCGAGATCCCGCTGGAAGTGGCGGGCGAGCTGGCCTTCAGCAGCAAGAAGGCGATTCACCAGGCGATGCGCCAGGGGCTGGGAATCGCCCGCCTGCCGCGCTACCTGGTGGCGGCCGAGCTGGCCGAGGGGGTGGTGCGCGAGGTGCTGCCCGACTACCGTCCCAAGGGGGCCCATTTCTATGCCCTCTACACCCAGCGCCGGGCCGAGTCGGCCCTGGTCGGCCACTTCCTCGACTACGTCATCGAGGCGCTCACCCCCTCATGAGCGGATCACCAGGTGGTACTGCTTCTTGCCCCGGCGCAGCAGCAGGTAGCGGCCGAACAGCCAGTCGCCGTCGGCCATTGGCCCATCCTGGCGGATAACGCCGTTGAGACTGACCGCCCCCGCCGCCAGCAGCTCGCGGGCGATGCGCCTGGAATTCGCCAGGCCGCACGCCACCAGCAGGGTCACCAGATCCGTTTCCCCCTCGATGGGGCTGCTCGGCAGGCCATCCTGGGCCAGCTGGGCCAGATCGCTCTCGCCAAGGCGCGCCACGTCACCGCTGAACAAGAGCTCGCTGATACGCCGCGCCGCCGCCAGCGCCCCCTTGCCGTGCACCAGCGCGGTCAGCTCGTCGGCCAGCACCTGCTGGGCCAGCTTGCGTCCCTGCCGCTTGGCATCCTCCGCCTCCAGCTCTGCAATGGCGGAGAGCGGCATAAAGCTGTAGTAGCGCAGGAAGCGGTAGACATCCTCGTCCGCGGTGCCGAGCCAGAACTGGTAGAAGGCGTAGGGCGAGGTGAGCGCCGGATCGAGCCAGATTGCGCCCCCCTCGGTCTTGCCAAACTTGGTGCCGTCGGCCTTGGTGATGAGCGGCAGCGTCATGCCATAGACCTGGGCCTGATTGAGGCGCCGGGTGAGATCCATGCCGCTGGTGATGTTGCCCCACTGGTCGTTGCCGCCGATCTGCAGGGTGCAGCCGAGGCGCTGGTTGAGCACGGCGAAGTCCTGGGATTGCAGCAGGGCGTAGGAGAACTCGGTGAACGAGATGCCCTGATCCGGGCGGGCGAGGCGCTGGCGCACCGATTCCCGCGCCAGCATGGCATTGACCGAGAAGTGCTTGCCGATGCCCCGCAGAAAATCGAGGGCCGACATCTGCCCCATCCAGTCGGCGTTGTTGACCAGCCGCGGGGCGGTAAGCCCGTCGCTCGCCGGCAGCAGGGCGCTTATCTGGGCCGACAGGCTGGCCACCCACCCCTGCACGGTGTCGGCACTGTTGAGGGTTCGTTCGGTTGCCTTGAAGCTGGGATCACCGATAAGGCCGGTGGCCCCGCCCACCAGGGCCACCGGGGTGTGGCCGGCGAGCTGGAAGCGGCGCAGCATCAGGAGCGGCACCAGATGGCCGATGTGCAGGCTGCCGGCGGTGGGATCGAAGCCGCAATAGACGGTGCGCGGGGTAGTGAGGTGTGAGGCGAGGGCCTCGGGATCGCTCTGCTGGGCAATGAGCCCGCGCGCCATCAGATCGTCGAGCAGGGAAGAAGCGGTCATGGGGTCTCCAGATAGCGGGGAAAAGGCCACATCCTCACCGCTTTGGCCCGCGCCGAATATGTCCCCCAGGGGACAGTTTGGGGATCCGGTGCTAGCATGGGGCCACCTATCCGAACCCACTGCTCGCCATGTCTACCCCCCTCAGCGATGCCCTGACCCACGCCGTCGCGGCGCTGCACCAGCCCGGCTTCCCCGCCGCCCTGGTGGCCCTGCTGCGCCAGTGGGCCGCCTTCGACTGCGCCCTGGTGCTGGGTCACGACCGCCGCCCCCTCTACCTCTACGACACCCTGCCCGATCGCCGTGAGCTGCTGTTCGAGCGCTACCTCACCGGGGCCCACCGCCAGGATCCCTTCCTGCTCGCCCTGCAACAGGGGCTGGAGGCGGGAGTCTGGACCCTGGCCGAGGTGTCGCGCCGCGCCGGGCTCGAGCCCGACTATGTGCGCGCCTTCTACCGGGCCACCGGCTGGCGCGAGGAGCTGGGGCTGCACCTGCCCCTGCGGCCCGGCTTCGCCCTGGTGATCTTCCTCGGTCGCCTCGGCAAGGGGCGGCCGGTGAGCGCGGCCGAGCTGGCCCGGCTGCGCCAGCACTTCCCCCTGGTGCACGCCCTCTGTCGCCAGCACTGGGGCCAGATGAGCGATCCCCTGCCCGCCGCCCCGCCGGGGCGCGAGGATCTGGCGCGGATCCGGGAGATCATCACCACCACGCTGCCTCGTCTGGGTGGCCCCCACCTGACCCGTCGCGAGCGGGAGGTGGCCACCCTGATCCTGCACGGCCTCGACACCGAGACCATAGCCCTGCGCCTCGCCATCGCCCCGGGCACGGTCAAGAACCACCGCAAGCACCTCTACGCCAAGCTGGGGCTCGCCTCCCGCGCCGATCTCTTCACCCTGTTTCTCGGCCAGCTGGTCGCCCAATGAGAAGACCCGCCGGATGGCGGGTCTCTCGTCTTGGCTCAGGCGCCTAGAAGTAGCCCTGCTCGCGCAGGGGGTAGCGCCCCTGACTGTCGGGCTGGCCGAGGAAGGGGAGTCCCTGGCGCATCTGCTCGGGCAGCTCGGGTCCCGGCTTGAGGAAGCCCTGGAACAGGAACTGGCGCCCCGCCATCAGCTCCACCTTGCCGGTGAGCGACACCTGTTCGGAGGATTGGCGCAGCTCGGCCACCAGCTTGCCCTGCTGGCACAGCAGCTTGGCGGAGGGATCCGCCAGATCCAGCTTGCCGGCCGGGGTGTCGGCGCGGGCGCCGACCCAATCCAGGGTCCCGTAGAGGCTCTCGCACCAGGGCTGGCCCTGGGCGAACTCGTCCACCTTGAGCTGCAGCTGACCCGCCACCTCGAGGGGGAAGGGCAGGCGCAGGGGCAAGCGGGAGAGGAGCCAGGGGGCCGGCATGTTGAGCACCAGATCCCGGGCCGTGATGCGGCTCTGCTGCCACCCCACCAGCGCCTCGCCGTTGAGACCACCGCGCTGGCCGAAGCGCAAAGCCACCCGGGGAGAGAGGGTCAGCAACGAGCCGACCTCGAGATCCCAGCTCAGGTTGCTAAACGACTCGGAGGCGACCTGCAGCCGGGCGGCCTGCCCCTGCCAGAGGGTGCCGCTCACCCCCTCCAGGCTCACCATGGGTGGCAGGGGGGCGTAGCGCACCACCAGATCCGCCGGCAGACGGGCGATGAGGAAGCCAAGGTAGGCGACGAGGAAGAGCAAGGCGATCAGGATGCGCTGTTTCATACGGGACGGCTCAACTGCAGACGACGAATCTTCACCATGCCGGGGGGCAGGTTCTCACGGGCGATCTCGATCACCTTGATCTGCACCCCGTAACGGTCGGTGAGATCGGCCATCCAGAGCATCAGGGTGTCGAAGGGAATGGTGTCGATCCACACCTGCAACTCCTGACCCTGGGGCTGCAGCCGGGCGATGGTGATCTTGTGATTGAAGGCGGTGCGGTTGACCACCCCCTCCAGGGTGCCTGAGGTGTCGATCTGGCCGCCGCTGTTGCCCCGCATGGCCAGCACCAGCTCCCCCTTCTCCTTGAGCCAGGCCAGGGTCCGCTGCTGGGCGGCCACCTGGCGCTCCCGCTCGGCGACCCGATCCGCCAGGGGCTGCCACAGTCCCCAATAGAAGAGACCCACCACCAGCATGGCGCCGGCCGCTCCCACCATCTTCTGTTCGCGGGGGGTGATGCCCCCCCACCAGGCGCGCAGTGGCTCCATCATCCCTTGCTCCTCAGAATCAGCATGCCTTCAACCTTGCCCTCTTCGCTACGCAGCTCCCCCTGTTGCACGGCAAACCCCTTGCCCGCCAGCTCGCGGAAGCGCTCAACCTCGGCAAAGCCGGGAGCCGTCACCTGCAGACGCAGCTCACGGCGATCCGCGTCGAAGCGGATCACCTGGGGCTTGAGCCCCTGCACCTGGGCGAAGACGGGAGCCAACTCGGTCATCCAGAGCAGCAAGCCACCCCGGTTATCCTGCCCCAGCACCCGCAGGTGCTGCTCCATCTGGCCACGCACGTTCACGATGCGGGTCTCGCCCGGGAAGATGCGGGTATAGACCTGACGGATCTCGGCCTTGAGGGCCTTGTCGCTGGCGTCGAGACGATAGAGGTCGAGGCCCCGGTTCCCCAGCACCATCAGCAGCAGCACGGCGGCGGCGATGGCCACCTTGCGCCAGGGGCGCCAGTGCTTGAACAGATCACTCCGGGGCTTGAAGTCGCCCTGCAGCAGGTTGACCCGGCTGGTCAGGGCGCCGCGCGCCAGCAACAACATGGGGAGCTCGGGATCGGCGGCCTGCCACTGGCCGCTCACCCCGGCCGGCAGGGCGGTGTGGGCATGGATGGGGGGATGTTCCCCGTCCAGCAGCAGGGGCAGCAGGGCTGCCTCCGCCACCATTCCCTGACACTCACCCTGACGCAGCAGCCACTCGTCGCCGAGCTGCAGGGCGGCCCACCCCTCGGCGGGGAGCGGCAGGGCCAGCACATCCGGCAACAGCTTGCGGCTGGTGAGATCTGCCTCGCCGAGCCAGGCGAGCCAGCTCTGCATCTGCTCCCGATCGAGCGCCGCCAGATCCACCTGGTTGCCGTCGTGACCCAGCACGGCGATGTGCAGCGACTCCACATCCGAGGCGACCTGCTCCTCGAGCAGGTAGGGCAGCGCCTTGTGGGATTGCCGCCCATAACGGCCGGGCAGGGTCACCCGGCGCAGGATCAGGCTGCTACCCGGTACCAGCACCACCACGGGGCGGCCACCGGCACGCTCCTTCAATTCGCCGAGGGCTTGGGCCGAGGGGAGGATGCCAGAGGCGATGATCTCCCCCTGCTCCACCGACCAGACCAGCCAATGCACCGGCTGCTCCCGACTCGTCCCGAGTCGGACGACCAGACTCTCGCTCACCTTATCATCCTCACTTGAGCGTCTCGCCGCTCTCCTGGAGCCGGCGGACCACCTTGAATTTGTTGTCTTTTTCTCGCTGGAACTCGCTGACGAGGAAGGCGCGGTTCTCCCCCACCTCCGCCACCAGACGGGCCGAGAAGCGTTCACTCTTCACCACCACAGAGCCACGTGCCTTCTGATCCCAGGTCGGCACCAGCTTGAGAAATTCCTCGCTGCTCTTCCAGCCGTTGCGGGGGCGCTCGGCCAGGATCCGCTTCGCCTCATCGGCGGGGACCTTGTTCAGACTCAGGGCCGTCAGCAGTGCCCCCTGATCGGCCGGTATGGTGTTGACGTTGACCTTGAGATCCCCGTCCGGCCGCACACAGAGATAAGGGGCCAGCTTGTGGTAGAGCTCGGGGGTGACATCGCGTACCGCTCGCAGCTCACTCAAGGAAGCCATCCTCTGGTTGGCCGGCAGATAGGGGGGATTGAGCCCCTCGTAGTAGGCATCCTCGGCCCCGTAACTGGAGACCAGCACGGTATCCTTGTCGATCCAGTCGCGCAGGGCATCGCTCAACTGGGCCGCGTCGTACTCCTCCATGCCCAGCTCGGCCAACAGGATCCGCAATGTGCGGACAGCCAGCGGCTGGTTCAGGGGATCGTCCGGATTGCCCGCCGGCTTGTCGTCGGGCTTGCTGCCATCCGGGTTGCTTCCCCCCGGATTGGTGCCACCGGTCGTGCTATCCAGGCTGTTGAGATTGAAACAGCCGTAGAGATCGCGCACCTCGCCCTTGAGCTTGCCGTCCGGCACCGGGAAGACGGTCTCCTTGCGGGCCCAGTACTGGCCCAGGTGGGTGACGTTGGCACTGTCCTTGGCATCCTGTGCCAGGGCCTTGGCCACCAGGGCCTCGGCCGAGAGGGCGTACCACCAGGCCTGCTTGCCGGCGACCTGATTGGCGGTGCGGCGCAGCTCTATCTGCAGCCGGCCACTCATGTTGGCCGCCACTATCACCATGACCGCCAGGATCAGCAGTACCACCAGCAGGGCCATGCCCCGCTCGCCCTTACGGGGTCCCATTTTCTATCCTCTGGCCGCCGGCCCCGATCAGGAACTGACGACGGATGAGGCCGTAGTCTTCCAGCTCCAGCTCCACGGCGATACCTTCGGGCAGGGTGTCGCGCCGGCTCCACTCGTCACCCCAGCGCCCCTGGTTGAAAAACTGCAGGCGAAACGCCGTCACCCCGCCCAGCATCTCGCGAACCTTGGGCTCGGCGCCGATCACCGGATCCGGGTAGAGGAAGGTGAGGCGCTCGAGCTTGCCCCCCTTGAGACGCCAGCCGACCCGCTGCAACTCGGAGCGGGGGAACATGGCATCCGGGTTGAGCCAGCCGCCGCGAATGAAGGCGATGCCCCAATCCTCGCTCTCCTGCCCGAAGCGGGAGGCGGCGATGGCCACCTTGTTGGCCTCCCCCTCGATGCGGCCGCTGCGCGGCAGCATCTGGGTGAGATCCCGCTCCATCGCGCCCATGGCCAGTTGCAGCTCGGCCAGCCTCGCCTCCTTGCCCTTGGCGGTCTCGTCACTCGCCAACACCCCCTGCAGCACCTGATAGGCGCCGAGGCTCAGGGTGGCGAAGATGGCGATGGCCACCAGCATCTCGAGCAGGGTGAAGCCCCTTTGGGTCTCTGTGCTCATCGGTTGATATAGGTCCGCAGCAGGGTGATGGGGTTTTCCCCCTTGGGGGTGTCGCGCACCTCCACCTCGACCAGGCGCAGGCTGGCGTCCTGGGTCGCCTGACCCCGGTAGCGCCAATACCACTTCTGGCCGGCCAGATCACTCTCCCCCTCGACCCAGCTGTCGCCGGGCCACTTCTTCTCGAGTCTGAGCTGCACCAGCTGGTTGTCGGCCACCCAGGTCGCCAGGGTCTTCTCCTGCAGCCAGGAGAGGCCGGAGAGGTGCTCGCTGGCGCTCTTCATCACAGAGAGTCCCGCCACGGCGAAGACCGCCAACGCCACCATCACCTCGAGCAGGGTCATGCCACGGGCCTTCACTCCTCCTCCTCCTGCCGGGTGATGCGACCAAACTCATCCCCCTGATAACGGCGCAGGAAGCGCTCCCCATCCTGATCCAGGGTCAGGGTCAGGGTGAAGGGGGTCAGCTCGCTGCCGGGAAAGAGCAGCACCTGGGGGGTACGCGCCTTCTCCTCACGGCTCTGCTCGGCCTTATCGTCGCGCCCGCTCTGCCAGGAGAAGCCCTCCACCTCGAGGGCGAGACTCATCCCTTCGGGCAATTCATGACGGGAGAGCAGCTTGTCTCCCTCGATGGCCTGCCACTTGCGATCCTGACCGCTGCGCACCATGAACTGCCACGCCCGATCCTCGACCCGCAAGCCCAGCAGACGCCCCTCCATGATGGCCTGCTCCTGGGCCTGCTGCAGGGCGGCCCGCAGGCGGGCACTCTGGTTCTCCAGCTCACGATCCCCCTTGACGCTGCCCATGCTGAGGGTCACCGCCATGGCCACCAGCCCCATCAGCATGGCGACCAGCAGCACCTCGAGCAGGGTGAAACCCGCCTGCCGATCTCCCCTCACGGGAGGAGTGCCATCGGCGGGAAGAGGCAGGGCAAGATCACGGGCGGGAGGCAGCACTTACTGGAAGTCCTTCAGGTTCCAGTTGCCGATGTCATCTTCGGTGCCGGCTTCTCCATCCAGTCCCATGGAGAAGATGTCGATCTTGCCGTTCTGGCCCGGGCTCAGCAGCTGGTAGGGGTTGCCCCAGGGGTCTTGCGGCAGGCGCTTGATGTAACCCCCGTCACGGTAGCTGCGCGGCTCCGGCTCGACGGTCGGCTTGGTGACCAGGGCTTCCAGGCCCTGCTCCGTGGTCGGGTAGCGGTTGTTGTCGAGCTTGTACATGTCGAGGGCATTTTCCAGCGCGACTATGTCGGAGACCGCCTTCTGCTGATCCGCCTTCTCCTTGTTACCCATCAGGTTGGGCACCACCAGGCTGGCGAGGATCCCGAGGATCACGATGACCACCATGACTTCCAGCAGGGTGAAACCCCGTTGACGACGTTTTTGCATGACTGACTCCCTAACGAAATGAGATGGCATGAACCATCAACGATGAATTGTTAAACCGCGATCGCTCGATGACGCCTGTCGGCGAATCGGACCTACGGGCTCGATTAAGTCTGCAGGTTCGAATAGCGAAGCGTATTTGGACACCCTCACCTACAGATTCACCATGTTGTTGAGCTCGAGGATCGGCTGCAGGATCGACATGACGATAAAGAGCACCACCCCCGCCATGGAGACCACCAGCATGGGCTCGAACACCCCGAGTGCTATGTTGACCTGGGTTTCGAACTCCCGATCCTGGTTGTCGGCGGCCCGCTCGAGCATGCTGTCGAGTTCGCCGCTGCGCTCCCCCGAGGCGATCATGTGCAGCATCATGGGGGGGAAGATCCGGGTCTCTTCGAGGGAGGCCCGCAGGCTGGTCCCCTCGCGCACCCGCTCGGTCGCCTCCAGAATGCGGGTCCGGGCGAAGTCGTTGGAGAGCACCTCACCGGCGATGCGCATCCCCTCCAGCAGCGGCACGGCGCTGGCGTTGAGGATGCTCAGGGTGCGGGCGAAGCGCGCCGTGTTGAGACCGCGGCTGACCCGGCCTATCACCGGCAGGCGCAGCAGCACTGCGTGCCAGCGGCGACGCCGGGCGGCATCCTTGAGCCACCAGCGCCACCCCATGCCACCGAGCATGATGGCGAGCAGAAACCAGAGGCCATAGTGCTGCAGCAGCTCGCTGGCCCCGATGAGAAAGCGGGTGGTACCGGGCAGTTGCTGGCCCATGTGTTCAAATTGGGCCACCACCTTGGGCACCACGGCGGTGAGCAGAATGGAGATGACGCCGATGGCCACACAGGTGAGGACGATGGGATAGATCATCGCCTGCAGCAGCTTGGTGCGCATGTGCTGGCGCTGCTCCGTGTAGTCGGCCAGACGGTTGAGCACCTTCTCCAGATGACCGGAGCGCTCTCCCGCCGCCACCATGGAGCGAAACAGCTGATCGAAGACGTGGGGGAAGGTGGCGAGCGAGTCGGCCAGCGAGTAACCCTCTACCACCCGACTGCGCACCGTCGCCACCATGCTGCGCAGGTGGGCCTTCTCGCACTGCTGGGCCACTGCCTTGAGCGCCTCTTCGATGGGCATGGCTGCCGCCACCAGGGTCGCCAGCTGGCGGGTGATGAGGGCCAGCTCGGAGGTCGAGGCACCGCGGCGAAACAGCACGAAGCGGGTCGCCTCACGCTTGGCCTTCTCGGTGGTCTCGCTCACCTCGAGGGGAGTGAGCCCCTGCTCACGCAGCTGCTGGCGCACCTGGCGGGCGGAGTCTCCCTCCAGCACGCCGCTCTTGTTACGTCCCCTGGCATCGAGGGCCTTGTACTCGAACGCTGCCATCTTAATCTTCCCGGGTCACGCGCAGCACCTCTTCCAGGCTGGTCTGCCCGGTCAGCACCTTGTCGATGCCATCCCGGCGGATGCTGGGAGTGTGGTGACGAATGAGGCGCTCGATGGCCAGCTCACCGCTGGCGTTGTGGATCGCCTCGCGCACCGGCTCGTCGATCACCACCAGTTCGTGGATGCCGGTCCGGCCGCGATAACCGGTGTGGTTGCACAGCTCGCAGCCGACGGCGCGCCAGACGGTCTCCCCCTCGTCGTCGCGCAGCCCCATCAGCTCCCGCTCGTGGGCTGTGATGGGGTGGGACTCCCGACAGTCGGGGCAGAGGGTACGCACCAGGCGCTGGGCCAGCACCGCCAACAAGGATGAGGAGAGCAGGAAGGGCTCGATCCCCATGTCGCGCATCCGGGTGATGGCGCCGATGGCGGTGTTGGTGTGCAGAGTCGACATCACCAGGTGACCGGTCAGGGAGGCCTGCACGGCGATCTGGGCAGTCTCAAGGTCACGGATTTCCCCCACCATCACCACGTCCGGATCCTGACGCAGGATGGCGCGCAGGCCGCGGGCGAAGGTCATGTCGACCTTGGTGTTGACCTGGGTCTGACCGACCCCCTCGAGGTCATATTCGATAGGGTCTTCCACGGTCAGGATGTTGCGATCCCGGGAGTTGATCTCCGAGAGCGCCGCATAGAGGGTGGTCGACTTGCCCGAGCCGGTCGGACCGGTCACCAGTATGATGCCGTGGGGCTTTCTGATGAGCTCGCTGATGATGTTGCGGTTGCGCAGGGTCATGCCGAGCTGGGCCAGCTCGAGGCGGATGGTGTTCTTGTCGAGCAGACGCAACACCACCCGCTCGCCATAGCTCGACGGCATGGTGGAGACCCGCACGTCGACGGCGCGACCGCCGATGCGCAATGAGATGCGGCCATCCTGGGGGACCCGCTTCTCGGCGATGTCCATGCGCGACATTACCTTGATACGCGACACCAGCAAGGAGGCCAGCTTGCGATGGGGGCGCAGGATCTCCCGCAGCACCCCATCGATGCGAAAACGGATCACCAGGGAGCGCTCGAAGGTCTCGATGTGAATGTCCGATGCCTCTTCCTTGATCGCCTCGCTCAGCATGGCGTTGATGAGGCGGATGATGGGGGCATCGTCGTCGGCATCGAGCAGGTCTTCGCTCTGGGGCAGCTCTTCGGCCAGGGCGAAGAAGTCCATCTCGTTACCGATATCCTCCATCAGCTGACGCGCCTCGGAGGAGTCGCGCTGATAGTGGGCCATCAGCTGCTCCTCAAACGCCTCGGCATCGAGCTGCTCCACCTGGAAGGGGCGGCCGGCCACCCGGCGCACCTCAAGCAGGCTCTGGGGGGAGATGCCGGCACGACACACCAGCCAGGGCGCCCCCTCCCGCTCGGTCAGGATGGCGCCATTCTGGCGGGCGAAGGCGAAGGGAAGCTCCGGCAGCGGGGCCGGTGCCTCGGCGTCGTCGAGCTGATACGCCATCACTGGTTACCCTGCAGGAAGGTACGCGCCCCACTGGCGGTGTTCTGCTGTTGGCGCTGCATCTGCTCTATCTGCTGACGCATCTCGGGGGAGACGGTCACATCCTGGCCATACTCGGGCAGCACCTGACGGGCCGGCGAGGTGAGGTAGCCCTCCTGGGCCGCATTCTCCAGCTGCTGGGCGCGGAACAGGGTGTACTTGTTGCTGGAGATGCCGGAGTAGACGTTGGCATCGCGCAAAATGGTCGGGCGGATAAAGACCATCAGGTTACGCTTGCTCACCGTGTTGGAGGTGGAGCGGAACAGGTAGCCCAGCACGGGAATATCGCCGAGGATGGGGACCTTGGATACCTGCTCCTTGGTCTGGTCATCCATCAGGCCCCCCAGCACCACGGTCTCGCCGCTCTTGACCAGCACCGCGTTCTTCACGGTACGGGTGTCGAAGGTGGGGCCCAGATTGGCGGTGCCCGAGGCCTGGGCCTGCGCCACGCTGGAGACCTCCTGCTCGATGTTGAGCAGCACAGAGTCCCCCTCGTTGATCTGGGGGGTCACCACCAGCTTGGTACCCACCGTCTTGCGCTCTATGGTGTTGAAGATGTTGTCACCCGAGGTAGAGCTCTGGGAGCCGGTCTGCACCGGCACCTCCTGACCCACGTTGAACGACGCCTCCTTGTTGTCCATGGTGACGATACTCGGAGTCGAGAGGATGTCGTTCTTGGTGTTGGAGGAGAGGGCCGTCACCAGCATGGCCCAGTCCCCGTGATAGAAGCCGGCGGCCATGCCGTTGAACTCTTTCATCAAGCCGCTGAGCCCGGTGGTGGTGCCATTCTTGTCGTAATCCTTGCCGGCGGCGATCACCTGGCCGAGAGGCAAGCCAGTGTTGGTGAACTGGGTGCCACCACCGTTGGCATTACCCCACTGCACCCCGAGGTTGAGGCCGTCCCCATCCTGCATCTCGACGATAATGGCCTCGACCAGAACCTGGGCACGGCGGATGTCGAGCTTGGTGATCACCTGCTCGAGCTCGGCCATGACGTCCGGCTGAGCCGTGATGACCAGGGAGTTGGAGGCCTCGTCGGCGGAGATGGCCAGCTTGCCACCGCCTATGCTGGCCCCACCACCGGTCGCGGCGGCGCCCCCCCCCTTCTTCTCGGCCTCGATGCTGGAGCTGACGCCCTTGAGCACGTCCACCATCTCCTTGGCCTTGGCATACTTGAGGTAGAAGACCCGGGTATTACCCTGGGTTTGCAGATCCTGATCCAGCTGACGCACCATGCGGATGATCCGCTCCCGGGCCTGGGGCTCGCCGGTCACCACCACGGAGTTGGTGCGCTCGTCCGCCACCACCTTGGGGGTGAGCAGGGCAGAGGCACCGGCCCCTCCCTGGGCACTGGCATCCTTGTTGAGGGTGGTGACCAGACGCACCATCTCACCGGCCGAGGCGTACTTCAGTTTGATGATGTCCACCTCCTGGTTGCCCGCCTTGTCGACCCGGCGCACCACCTCCACCAGGCGGTTCACCACGGCGGCACGGCCGGTGATGAGCAGCACATTGGAGGGATCGTAATGGACCACGTTGCCGCCGCCTGCGTTGTCGTTGAGCTGGCGCAGCAGAGGGGCCAGTTCACGCACCGAGACGTTGCGCACCGGCACCACCCGGGTCACCATCTCGTCACCCATCCCCGGATTGGTGCCATCCACCACAGGAATGGCCGAGGTCTTGGCATCGCGAGAACGCACCACCTTGAGCACACCGTTATCCATGGGCACCACGGCGAAGCCATAGACATCGAGCACACTCAGGAAGAACTGGTAGTACTGCTGTTCATTGAGCAGGTCATAGCTGCGGACGTTGATCTTGCCGCGCACCGAGGGCTCTATGATGATGGTCTTGTTGAGATTTCTGCCGACCGTGTTGATGAACTCTTCAATATCCGCATTCTTGAAGCTGGCGGAGAACTCTGCCGCCCATGCCTGACCGGCCATCAGCAGCGCAGCGGCCACAGAGGCAATTCGTAGCGCCTTGTTTTTAATAATCATTTATTGGTGTAACTCCAGATCATCATTCCGACAGTCCGACGAAAACGTCGTAGAGCTGACCTTCCCGCTCCACGGTGACCGTCATCTCGGTGGCTCCTGCCAACTGCTGCATGGCCTGCATGGCCTGCGCCGTGTCCTTCAAGTCCAGTCCATTGATACTCACCGCCATGTCGTTGGCCTGCAGCCCGAGCCGGTTGAACAGCTCGGGATCACGGCCCGGATTGAGGCGGTAACCGGCCATGCGACCATCCACCCGCACCGGCTCTATGGTGACGTAATCGGTCAATTTACCGGGATTCTGTAACAGCTCTTCGCGCACCCCACCCAGGGTGTTGTCCGCATGGGCGGTGGGCAGCGGCTTGCCATACTCTTCGCCATCGAGCATCAGGGTCTCGTCCCGCCCCTGGTGCTCTATGATGACGCGATCAGGATAGACTTGGCGGATCTTGGCCTGGGTGCCGTCGATGATATCGCCGACCCCGTAACTGTTCTGTACCCCGCCATTGGCGATGATGGCAATCGATTTGGCGGGATCACTGCTGGCCAGCACACCGGTGAGTTGGACGTTGAGGCGGGTCTGGGGGGCGTCGGCGGCGATGGCACGATCCTGACCGGCCTCCTCGGTGGGAGCGGCCTTGCCAAAGAGGGCAAGACGGGTGATGGCACCGAGATCGCTCTCCCCCTGACGGGATGAGCCCGAGAGCCCCTGGCCGGCAGGTTGCCAGACGGCCGCCTGGTACGGCTGTATCATGCCGGTAAGGCGCCAGGTGAGGATGGCCAGTTGCTGGGCGATCAGCAGCAGCAACAGCAGAAACAGGGGCTGGCAACTGCGGCGCCAGGGCAGGCGCGACAACCACTCCCATCCCTTCTGGAGCCAGTCTTCCCTGAGCAGGTCATTCATGGTTTTATCAATAATATCTAGGATGTACCGGGCTGGTCATTGTGTACGGCCTTGGTCGGCGATACAACCGCCAGACCGGGGTCTCGTTCGAAAAAAGGGGGAGGATCACACTCGCCGCCTCTCTCCCTTGCGTTCAACCCGGCCGCCCCACTCTGGTATAATAAGGCATCATTTTTCACCGTCAGGACATCCCATGTCGTTGCAACAGGAGAAATCCGAAGCCGTCCGGCTCGACAAGTGGCTCTGGGCCGCTCGTTTCTACAAGGCGCGCAGCACGGCCCGGGAGATGATCGAAGGTGGCAAGGTGCATTACAACGGGCAGCGCAGTAAGCCGGGCAAGGTGGTCGAAGTCGGCGCCCTGATCCGCTTCTGGCAGGGGCAGGACGAGCGGGAAGTCGAAGTGCTCGCCATCTCGGCCCAACGCCGTGGCGCCCCCGAGGCCCAGCTCCTCTACCGGGAGACAGAGGCGAGCGTGAAACGCCGCCACGATAACGCCGAGGCGCGCAAGCTCGGCAGCCAGTTTGCCCCCAGCCCCGAGCGTCGCCCCGACAAGCAGGAGCGTCGCCTGCTGATCCGGGCCAAGCAGTTCTGATCCCTTTTTATTGTCGCAGGCCCATGGCTTGCGCCCATCACTGGAAACCAAGATGACTCAAGACCAACTCCATCGTTACCTGTTTGAAGAGTATGAAGTGCGCGGCGAGCTGGTACAGCTCGACCAGACCTACCGCCATATCGTCGATGCCCAGGCCTATCCCCTCCAGGTGCAACGCCTGCTGGGGGAGCTGCTGGTCGCCACCAGCCTGCTCACCGCCACCCTCAAGTTCGAAGGCTCCATCACGGTGCAACTGCAGGGAGACGGCCCGGTCAAGCTGGCCGTCATCAACGGGGATCACAACCAGCAGCTGCGGGGTGTGGCCCGCTTCGAAGGGGATCTGCCGGCCAGCGACGCCCTCAAGGATCTGATCGGTCATGGCCAGATGGTCATCACCATAACCCCGGAGCAGGGTGAGCGTTACCAGGGGATCATCGCCCTCTCGGCCGATACCCTGGCCGGTTGCCTGGAGGCCTATTTTGCCCAGTCCGAACAGCTGCCGACCCGCCTCTGGATCCGCACCGGCATGGTGGAGGGTCAGCCCAAGGCCGCCGGCATCATGGTGCAGGCCCTGCCGGCCCAGAGCGAGGATCACGAGGCCGACTTCGACCATCTGGTGCAGTTGACCGGGACCATCAAGGATGAGGAGCTGTTTACCCTGCCGGCCGAGGAGATCCTCTATCGCCTCTACAACCAGGACCGGGTTCGCCTGTTCGACCCGCAGCCGGTCGAGTTCCGTTGCACCTGCTCGCGCGAGCGCTGCCAGAGTGCCCTGCTGCAGGTCGGCAAGGAGGAGGCAGTGGCGATTATTCAGGATCAGGGGCAGATCGACATGCACTGTGACTACTGTGGCAATCACTACATTTTTGACGGCATCGACGTGGAAACCCTGTTCAATGTGGTTCCAGTGAATGATGCAAACAAGTTACACTAATTAAAGGCGGGGTAACCCGCCTTTAACTTAATAACTAAAAAAATACCCTATTTTATAAAGTTTGATGGCCGTCGCTTATTTCTACCACCTAGGTGGTAGCATGGAGGCCAGATAGAACCCTACAAACCTCTGAACCCAGGAGATCACAATGACAATCGTGGCTGAACCCACCCTGGCCGAGCAACTGGGCCTGGAACGTTACGGCATCCATGGTGTGACGGATGTAGTGCGCAACCCTTCTTACGAGCAGCTCTTCATCGAGGAGACCCGCTCCGATCTGCAGGGTTACGAGCGCGGTGTAGTGACCGAGCTGGGCGCCGTCAATGTCAACACCGGCATCTTCACCGGTCGCTCCCCGAAAGATAAATATATCGTCAAGGACGCAACTACCCAGGATACTGTGTGGTGGTCTGACCAGGGCAAGAACGATAACAAAGCCATCAGCCCGGAAGTATGGTCGCATCTGAAAGCCCTGGTGACCAAGCAGCTCTCCGGCAAGCGCCTGTTTGTCATCGACGGCTACTGCGGTGCCAACCCTGACACCCGTCTGGCCGTGCGCATCATCACCGAGGTGGCCTGGCAGGCGCACTTCGTGAAGAACATGTTCATCCGTCCGAGTGAGGAAGAGCTGAAGAGCTTCAAGCCGGACTTCGTGGTGATGAACGGTGCCAAGTGCACCAACCCGGAATGGAAGGAGCAGGGTCTCAACTCCGAGAACTTCGTCGCCTTCAACATGACAGAGCGTATGCAGCTCATCGGCGGCACCTGGTACGGTGGCGAGATGAAGAAGGGCATGTTCTCCATGATGAACTACTTCCTGCCCCTGCGCGGCATCGCCTCCATGCACTGCTCCGCCAACGTGGGCAAAGAGGGTGACGTGGCCATCTTCTTCGGCCTCTCCGGCACCGGCAAGACCACCCTCTCCACCGATCCCAAGCGCGAGCTGATTGGTGACGACGAGCACGGCTGGGATGATGACGGCGTCTTCAACTTCGAAGGGGGCTGCTACGCCAAGACCATCAAGCTCTCCAAAGAAGCCGAACCGGATATCTACAATGCCATCCGTCGCGACGCCCTGCTGGAGAACGTGACCGTGGCCGCCGACGGCACCATCGACTTCGATGATGGCTCCAAGACCGAGAACACCCGCGTCTCCTACCCCATCTATCACATCGACAACATCGTCAAGCCGGTCTCCAAGGCCGGTCACGCCAACAAGGTGATCTTCCTGACCGCCGACGCCTTCGGTGTGCTGCCCCCGGTCGCCAAGCTGACCAAGGAGCAGACCAAGTACCACTTCCTCTCCGGTTTCACCGCCAAACTGGCCGGTACCGAGCGCGGCATCACAGAGCCGACCCCGACCTTCTCCTCCTGCTTCGGGGCCGCCTTCCTGACCCTGCACCCCACCAAGTATGGTGAGGAGCTGGTGAAACGGATGGAAGCCGCCGGCGCCGAGGCCTATCTGGTCAACACCGGCTGGAACGGCACCGGCAAGCGTATCTCCATCAAGGACACCCGCGCCATCATCGACGCCATCCTGGATGGATCCATCGAGAAGGCGCCGACCAAGGTGCTGCCGATCTTCAATCTGGAAGTGCCGACCGCCCTGCACGACGTGAACCCGGCGATCCTCGATCCGCGCGACACTTACGCCAACCAGGCGGAGTGGGATGCCAAGGCGCAGGATCTGGCAGAGCGCTTCATCAAGAACTTCGAGCGCTTCACCGACAACGACGAAGGCAAACGCCTGGTGGCCGCCGGCCCCCGGCTGTAAGCCGATAGCGAGATGAAAAAGCGGGCCGATTGGCCCGCTTTGTTTTGGCTCGACGCCTCAGTCATCCCACTCCAGAGGCTGCTTGCATGGGAGCCTCAACTCCACCATCAACCCTCCCTGCTCGGCCCGGCCGAGGCGCACAGAGCCATGGTGATGGGCCAGGATCTTGGCCACGATGGCCAGCCCCAGCCCGCTGCCGCTCTGGGTACGGGCCGTCGTCCCCTGAGTAAAGGGACGCAGCAGGCGCTGGTAGTCCTGCTCCGGGATACCGGGGCCGTTATCACACAGGCGCAAAGAGGCCCAGTGCTGGTCACCGCGCAGCTCGACCCAGAGCCGGGTCGCACCGTAGCGCAAGGCATTGTTGGTCAGGTTGTTGATGACCCGGCGCAGCCCCACCGGATTGCAATCGACCGGGACGGCGCAGCTCGGCAGGTCGAGATCCATCTCCAGCCCCTGATCCGCCTGCAGCAGGATGGCGTCGTGTACCAGGGCCGCCAGATCGACACGCTCCATGGTCACGCCGGTGTCGGGACGGATGTAGTCGATAAACTGATCGATGATCTCGTTGGACTCGTCGATGTCGGCGTTGATGCTCTCCTTGAGGAACTCATCCTCGGAGGAGATCATCTCGGTAGCGAGCCGGATCCGGGTGAGCGGAGTGCGCAGATCGTGGGAGACCCCCGCCATCATCAGGTTACGCTCCTCGATCAGGCTCTTGATGGAGAAGGACATGTTGTTGAAGGTGCGGGTGAGACGGCGCAACTCGCGAGACCCCTTCTCGGGCAAGGGATCGGGGAAATGGCCACGCCCCACCGAGACGGCACCCTCTTCCAGACTCTCCAAGGGGCGCACCAGTTGACGCGCAAACCACCAGGCCCCGAACAGCACGACCACCAGCATGATGGAGAGGTAGAACATCAGCGGCTTGATATCGTCGTCGTCGATCTCGGTGAGGGGAATGCGCACCCAGACTCCGTTGGCCTGGGGCGGCTGGATCCAGATGATGTAGTAGTCCTGGATCTCCACCATGACCCGGGTCTTGCCCCCCAGCTCGTGAGCGATCAGATCCTCCATGAAGGCATTGGGCCTGGCCTGCTTCAGGCCGTAGCGCTCCGCCTCGCGCTGGGTGTAGATATCGGCGCCGGTCGCCACATAGACCAGCGCCTCGGCATCTTCGCTCAGGGGCTGCTGGTTGCGGTCCATGGGGAAGATGAGCTTGACCTGGTTGGCCAGCAGGTGGCTGATCTGCTTGACCGTGGGCTCCAGCAGATAGTTGTAGGAGATGGCGTAGGAGGCCACCTGATAAACCACCAGCACCGCCGCCAGAAACAGCAGCAGGCGGGAGAACATACCCGAGGCTCGTCTCATGGTGTCGCGCCGTCAGGCACGAAGACATAACCGATACCCCAGACGGTCTGGATATAGCGAGGATGGGCCGGATCGGCCTCGAGCATACGGCGCAGGCGCGACACCTGCACGTCGATGCTGCGCTCGGTGGCGGTGTACTCGCGACCACGAGCCAGATTCATCAGCTTGTCGCGCGACAGGGCCTCGCGCGGATGGCTGACCAGCACCTTGAGCACGGCGAACTCGCCGCTGGTCAGGGTGACCGGCTCGCCATCCGTGGTCATCTCACGGGTCGCCAGGTTAAGCACGTGGGCACCGAACTCCACCACCTTCTCGGTGGCGGAGGGGGCGCCCGGCAGCTCCACCGAGTGACGGCGCATCACGGCACGGATCCGGGCCAGCAGCTCGCGGGGGTTGAAGGGCTTGGGCAGGTAGTCGTCGGCCCCCATCTCGAGACCGACGATGCGATCCACCTCGTCCCCCTTGGCGGTCAGCATCAGGATCGGGATCTGGTTCCCCCCCTCACGCAGGCGGCGGCAGATGGAGAGGCCATCCTCCCCGGGCAGCATCAGGTCCAGCACGATCAGATGAAAGTTCTCCCGGGTCAGCAGCCTATCCGCCTGCTCCCCGTTCGCCACCCCGCGCACCCAGAACCCCTGCTCGCTCAGATAGCGTTCCAGCAGGGCTCTCAGCTTGGGATCATCGTCGACAACCAGCACCTTTTGCTGTTGGGTCATTTCGTTACTCCTCACCACAATTGGCGGCCATGGTAGAAGGGAGATGACCGCCCGCCAAGGGAAAAGATGTTACCGTTTATTATCCTCTGCCGGCGCCGGTGCCGCGTACCACTGCGCCTTCGGAACCACCAGATTTTGGGGCGGCTGGGCGACAAAGTTGGGGGACATGATCTGCACCCCGAACTCGTTGAAGACATCCTGGATGGCCCCGTGTAAACGGCTGCGGATCAGGGCCGGCTTCTCCCCCTCGTTGACCCACACCTGCAGCTCGTACTCCACATACCAGTCGAGCAGGCCGAGCTGACGTACCAGGGGGGTCTCATCACCATTGAGCCCCGGAGTGCGCCGTGCCGCCAGCTCCAGCATGGCCTGCACCTGACGCCAGGGCGTGTCATAACCTATGGTCACCCTGGTCAGCAGGGGCAGCCCCCGTCCCGCCGCCAGCCGGCTCAGGTTGGTGATGCGCCCCCCCACCACCACGGCGTTGGGCAGGGTCACCTCGTGCTCCTCCCGGGTCACTATCTTGGTGGAGAGGGCGTTGAGCTCGCTCACCTGCCCCTCGACCTCGCCGATACGCACCCAGTCACCCTTGCGCAGAGCCCGTGAGTAGATGAGCACCAGGCCGCTCATGGCGTGGTTCATCACCCCTGCCGAGCCCAGGGTCACCATCAGGCCGAAGAAGACGCTCACCCCCTTGAAGGCATCGGAGTCGGCACCGGGCAGATAGGGGTAGGCCACCGTCAAGGCAAACAGCCAGATCACCGCGTTCATCAGGCGGCGGGTGGCCCCCACCGTTTCGGCATGCAGCCCCTGGATCTGCACCTGCCCCCGCTGCACCCGATCGAACAGCAACCCCAGCAGACGAATGAAGAAGCGGGTCACCACCACTATGATGAGGACGGTCGCCAGCCCCGGCAGGGCGGCCAGCCCCCCCTCCAGCAGGCGGGCGCAGAGGGCCAGCAGCGATTGGCCCAGCTGTTGGCTCCAGACCCGGGTGTGGGGGAAGAGGCCGAGCACATAGGTGAGCCAGAGATAGAGGGCGATCACCACCACCACCAGGGCCATGGCCCCCAACAGCCGCAACTCGATGGGACCGATCAGGGGACGCCAGCTCTCCGGTAACCAGGATCGTTTCATCAGCAGGCGATTGCCCAGCCACTGGCGTGTACGGCGATAACCGCGATGCAGCACCAGCAGGAAGGCACCGAGCAGCAAGGCCGAGCCGAGGGCCAAGGCTGCCGCCTTGGCCAGATAGGCGGGGGAACGCAACTCGATAAACTGCAACCGCATCTTCTCGAGCCGCTCGCGCACCCGGTCGGCCGCCTGATCCAGGGTCAATTCGTCAGACTCGTCGAGATCCTTTTCGACCAGCATCACCAGCCGCTTGCCATTGAGGGTAATAAAGCGCACCGACTGGCCGAACCGTTGCAGGCTCTCCACCTCGACGGGCACCTGGAGATCGGACTCTTCCAGGGTCGCGATACGCCCCTTGGCCCGCCGCACCCGGGCCTCCGGGGTCAGGCTGCCGAGGCTGGCCTGAAACATCACCACAGGCTCGTTGAGCAGGATCAGGGTGCGCTCCCGCTCCTGCCCCGTCATCTCCCCTCTCGGCTCGGCCGCCCCCAGCAGAGACGACACCAGCAACAGCCACAACCCGACCATCAGACGCATGACACTCTCTCCCTGTTGTCCTCGTACGAGCATCGCACAGTCGCCCGACGAGCAACAGGGGGCAAGCCACTCATCCCAGGTGCCCTCACCGCGCCCCGGGGGTAGAATGCCCGGACCAAGTGACAAGGAGAGGCCATTTCCATGCGAAGCCAACTCATCACCCGCGAGGGATACAATGCCCTCAAGCAGGAGCTGGACCAGCTGTGGCGGGTCGAGCGCCCCGAGACCACCCGCAAGGTGGCCTGGGCGGCCAGCCTGGGTGATCGCAGCGAGAACGCCGACTACCAGTACAACAAGAAACGCCTGCGCGAGATCGACCGGCGCGTGCGCTACCTGCGCAAGTGCCTGGAAAATCTCAAGATCGTCGATTACTCCCCGACCCAGGAGGGGAAGGTCTTCTTCGGTGCCTGGGTCGAGATCGAGAACGATGCGGGCGACACCCTGAACTTTCGCATCGTCGGCTACGACGAGATCTTCGGGCGCAAGGACTACATCTCCATCGACTCCCCCATGGCCCGCGCCCTCCTGAAGAAGGAGGTGGACGACGAGGCCGTGGTGCAGACCCCGGCCGGTGAGGCCGTCTGGTACATCAACGCCATCACCTACTCCCGGCCCTGATCAAGACGAGAACCCCATGAGCACCATAGAGAAACAGATCGCCACCGAGCTGGCCGCCCGCCCCGAGCAGGTCGAGGCCGCCATCCGCCTGCTCGACGAGGGCGCCACCGTCCCCTTCATCGCCCGTTACCGTAAAGAGGTGACCGGTGGCCTCGACGACACCCAGCTGCGCAACCTCGAGAGCCGCCTCGGCTACCTGCGCGAACTGGAGGATCGCCGCCAGACCATACTTCGCTCCATCGAGGAGCAGGGCAAGCTGACCCCAGAGCTGGCCCGCGACATCAAGGAAGCCGACAGCAAGACCCGCCTCGAGGATCTCTACCTCCCCTATAAGCCCAAGCGCCGCACCAAGGGACAGATGGCCATCGAGGCCGGCATCGAGCCCCTGGCCGAGGCCCTGCTGGGCGATCCCATGCGGGATCCCGAGACGGAGGCCAACGCCTACCTCAACCCCGAGGCAGGCTTCGCCGACACCAAGGCGGTGCTCGACGGCGCCCGCTACATCCTGATGGAGCGCTTCGCCGAGCGGGCGGACTTGCTCGAGAAGCTGCGCGACTTCCTGTGGCAACACGCCAACCTGCGCGCCCGCCTGGTGGCCGGCAAGGAGCAGGAGGGGGCCAAGTTCAAGGACTACTTCGAGCACGACGAACCGCTGGCCAAGGCGCCGTCGCACCGGGTGCTGGCCATGCTGCGCGGACGCAACGAGGGGGTGCTGTCGCTGACCCTGCATACCGGCGAAGAGGAAGGGGCCAGCCCCTGCGAAGGGATCATCGCCCGCCAGTTGGGGCTGACCTTCGGCGGCCGGCCGGCCGACAAGTGGCTGCAGGGGGTGGTGAGCTGGACCTGGCGCATCAAGCTCTCCTTGCAGATGGAGACCGAGCTCGTCGGCCGGGTGCGCGAGAGCGCCGAGGAGGAGGCGATCAAGGTGTTTGCCATGAACCTCAAGGACCTGCTGATGGCCGCCCCGGCCGGCATGCGCGCCACCATGGGGCTGGATCCGGGGATCCGCACCGGGGTCAAGGTGGCCGTGGTGGACGCCACCGGCAAGCTGGTCGACACCGCCACCATCTACCCGTTCGAGCCCAAGCGCCAGGTGGAGCAGAGCCTCAAGACCCTGCGCGATCTCTGTGTGAAGCACGGGGTCGAGCTCATCAGCATCGGCAACGGCACCGCCTCGCGCGAGACCGACAAGCTGGCCGCCGAGCTCTTCACCCGCTACCCGGAGGCGCGCGCCCAGAAAATCGTGGTGAGCGAGGCCGGCGCCTCTGTCTACTCCGCCTCCGAGCTGGCGGCCAATGAATTCCCCGGGCTCGACGTCTCATTGCGCGGCGCCGTCTCCATCGCCCGCCGCCTGCAAGACCCCCTGGCCGAGCTGGTGAAGATCGATCCCAAGAGCATAGGTGTCGGCCAGTACCAGCACGACGTGAGCCAGACCCAGCTGGCCCGCAAGCTGGAGGCCGTGGTGGAGGATTGCGTAAACGCGGTCGGGGTGGATGTGAACACCGCCTCCGCCCCCCTGCTGGCGCGGGTCTCGGGCCTGACCCAGACGCTGGCCCAGAATATCGTCCAGTACCGGGACGACAACGGTGCCTTCGCCAGCCGCCAGCAGCTGCTCAAGGTGAGCCGCCTCGGGCCCAAGGCGTTTGAACAGTGCGCGGGTTTTCTGCGTATCCGCGGCGGGGCCAACCCGCTGGATGCCTCTGCGGTGCACCCGGAGTCCTACCCCGTGGTGGAGCGGATCCTGGCCAAACTGCAGCAGTCGGTGGAGAGCCTGCTCGGCAACAGCAGCCTGCTCAAGGGGCTCACACCCGCCGAGTACACCGACGAGCGCTTCGGCGTGCCGACCGTGACCGACATCATCGGTGAGCTCGACAAGCCGGGCCGCGATCCGCGCCCCGAGTTCAAGACCGCCACCTTCCGCGAAGGGGTGGAGAAGGTGTCGGATCTCGAGCCCGAGATGGTGCTCGAGGGGGTGGTCACCAACGTCACCAACTTCGGTGCCTTCGTCGATATCGGCGTCCATCAGGATGGACTGGTGCACATCTCGTCCCTGACCGATCGCTTCGTCAAGGATCCCCGCGAGGTGGTCAAGGCTGGCGACATCGTGAAGGTGAAGGTGCTGGAGGTGGACGTGCAGCGTGGCCGCATCTCGCTCACCATGCGCCTCGACGAGAAGGGCGGCGAGCGCAAGCCGCGCGCAGAAGAGCGCCGTGGTGGCGAGGCCCGCTCAGGTCAGGGAGCCCGGCCCCAGGGGCGGCGCGAGGAGAAGCCCCGGAACGGGGCCCTCGGCAACGCCTTCGCGGCGGCCTTCGCCAACGCCCGCAAGAAGTAAGCGGGCATGAAAAAGCCCGGCCGATCGGCCGGGCTTTTTGCTATTCGACATCAGCCCTTCAGGCCGACCAGGTAGCTCACCAGACGGTTGAACTGATCCTGGGAAGTGATGGACTCGATCTTCACCAGATACTTGCCGTTCACCACGAAGGCGGGCACGCCACGGATCTGGTACTCCTCGGTATTGCGATCGAACTGGGAGACCATGCCGGAGACGGCGAAGCTGTCGACGGCACCGTCGAACTCCTCTCCCTTGACGCCGTTGTCGACGAAGATCTGCTTCAGATCGCCGCGGCTCTGGGGATACTGCTTCTGGTTGTGGATCTTGTCGAAGATGGCCGGGGTCACCTTGCCTTCCACTTCCAGCAGGCTGGAGACGGCATAGGCACGCTGGGTCTCGGGACCCATCTCGCGACCGAGGAAACCGACCGGGTTCTTCTTGAAGGCAACCCCTTCCGGCAGGCTCTTCTTGAGCTCTTCGGCGATGGGCTCGAACTTGTAGCAGTGGGGGCAGTAGTAGGAGAAGAACTCCAGCACTTCCGGCTGCGCACTGCCGGTCTGCTTGATCACGTCATAGTTGACGCCTTCCCTGAACTCCGGGGCGGCGTGCACCATCGGCATCATCAGCATGGCAGCAATGAAAAACAGTATTTTTTTCATGATCTTTCCTGTTAATAAGATCGGTGTGAGGCACGCCCGGCGAACCGGAGCAGAGCAAGCCTATTGTGTCACCAGCCCTGAGTCAATGAGAGGGGCGGCTCACGCAGCAGCTGCAACTGATCGTGCAGGGCCTTGTGCTGTTGCTCCCAGTAGGCCGGGGTGTTGAACCAGGGGAAGTGGCGCGGGAAGGCCGGATCGTCCCAGCGACGGGCCAGCCAGGCCATGTAGTGGACCATACGCATGGCCCGCAGGGGTTCGATGAGCGACAGCTCCCGCCGGTCCAGATCCATAAACTCCTCATAGCCGCACAGCAGGGTGTCGAGCTGCAACAGCCGCTCCTGGCGATCCCCCGAGAGCAGCATCCAGAGATCCTGGATGGCGGGACCGGTGCGGCAGTCGTCCAGATCCACCAGCAGGGGGCCGTCGCGCCAGAGGATATTGCCGGGGTGACAATCCCCGTGCAGGGAGATCTGCTCCACCTCCAGGGTCATGGCCTCACGCACATGGGCGATCAGCTCGTCGAGCAGGCCGAAGAAGGACCTGGCGATCCCCCGTGGCACCCACTCCCCTGTCGCCAGCAGGTGGCGCGGCTCTTCGAGCATGGAGGCCACATCCAGATGGGGGCGGTGGTGGAACGGGAAGGTGCGGGAGAGGCGATGAATTCGCCCCAACCAGCGGCCGACCCACTCCAGCTGATCCAGATTATCCACCTCGAAGGCGCGCCCCCCCAGGCTCGGCCACACCGCATAGTGAAAGCCTCCCTGCTCGAGCAGGGTCTCGCCGCCGAAGGCGAGCGGGGCCGCCACCGGGATCTCCTCGGCCGCCAGCAGGGCGGAGAAGCCGTGCTCCTCCAGGATCTGTTCACGGCTCCAGCGCCCGGGACGGTAGAACTTCACCACATAGCGGCGGCGATCCTCGTCGTGAAACTGATAGACCCGGTTCTCGTAGCTGTTGAGCTCGGTCAGCCCGGAGTCCACGGCCAGCCCGGTATTGGCGAGGGCATCGAGGATGAGATCCGGGGTGAGATCGTGAAAGTGAAAGCCCATGACATCTCCGAAAATAAAGGGGGCACTGGGCCCCCATTCTATCCATAAAGCACTCAGAGCCGGCTGATAAACTTGCTCTCCTGCTTGATGACCCCCTTGGGATCCGAGCCTGCCCCCTTGCGGATCAGCACGAAGCGGATATCCAGGGAGCCCTGGCGCAGGTTGTCCGGGTTGACCCCCAGGCTGACCGGCTGGTTGAGGATCTCGCCACTCTTGAGGGTCACCTCACGCGGTCCGTACCACTGGTAGTCGGGCAGCCCCTCGACCGCCAGTCGGTAGACCTGGGGTTGCAGGGTCTTGTTGAGGATCTTGAGGTTATAGGTGTTCTCGATGAGGCCGTCGCTGTTCTCGCGGAACAGCTGGTTACGGTCACGCAGCACATCCAGCCCCATGGGCATGATGGACATGGCGTTGTAGGCAAACACCGAGAGCATCGCCGCCATCACCAGGCCGTAGCCGATGAGTTTGGGGCGAGCCACCTGGGTATCGTTGCCGGCCAACTTGTGTTCCGTGGTGTAACTGATGAGCCCCTTGGCGTAGCCCATGCGATCCATGGTCTGATCGCAGGCATCGACACAGGCGCCGCAGTTGATGCACTCGTACTGGAGGCCGTCACGGATGTCGATACCGGTCGGGCAGACCTGCACACAGAGGTCGCAGTCGATGCAGTCCCCCAGCCCCATCGCCTTGGGGTCAGCCTTGCGGGAACGGGCACCGCGCTGCTCACCACGCCTGGCGTCATAGCCGACGATGAAGGTGTCTTTATCGAACATGGCCGACTGGAAGCGGGCATAGGGGCACATGTGAACACACATGATGGCACGCATGAAGCCGGCGTTGCCATAGGTACAGGCGGCGAAGAAGAGCACCCAGAAGAGGGGCCAGAAGTCGATGGAGAGGGTCACCAGCCCCGGCACCAGGGTCATCATGTCCTGAAAGTAGCCGACGAAGGTGAGGCCGGTGATGAGGGAGATGACCATCCAGGCCAGGTGCTTGCTCCCCTTGCGCACTATCTTTTCCCGGCCCCAGGGCGCGGCATCGAGCTTGCGTCGCTTGTTGGCCGGCCCCTCCAGCTTCTCTTCGAACCAGATGAAGAGGAAGGTCCAGACCGTCTGGGGGCAGAGGTAGCCACACCAGACCCGGCCGAGGAAGGTAGTGAGGAAGAAGAGCCCGAAGGCGGCGATCATGAAGATCCAGGCGAGCAGGGTGAGATCCTGGGGCCAGATGGTGGCGGCGAAGATATGGAACTGCTGGTTGCCGATATCGAACAGGATCGCCTGGCGGCCATCGTAGCGCAGCCAGGGAAGCGCCAGGAAGAAGAGCATGAAGAACCAGCCCATCCCCTTGCGCAGCCGTTGCCACTGGCCCAGCTGTGCCCGTACATAGATCCGGTTTCCCGGGTTGAATCTGTCGTCACTGGCCTTGAACGTGTTGGGGTTATACACCCCGGTCACGTCCTTGACCTCGATCTTTTCGTGGTCACCCATTGCAGCACGTTGCTCCGTTTTGATTGTTATAGGCGGATTATATCTTAAACAGCTTGCTGCGAGATGGCGTCAGATGTGACAAGAATGGAACGATGATCGCAATTTTGTAGCGAAGAAGTGGCGCGTCACCATTGACAACGCACCACAAAAAGGAGGGACTTATTTGATGCCGCGCGCCTTGAGCAGGGCTTCCTTGAAATCGGGCACGTGATCCTTGGCCAGACCCGGGATCATCTGCGCCTTGGCGGCATCGCGCATCTTGAGGTGATAGATAAGCACGTCATCGGTCAGCTCGCTCAGGGGTCCCTGGTAACCGGCCTCCTGGGCCAACTTCTCGATAAACTGGATCAGGCTCAGATCCTGCTCGCGGATCCAGGCGGGCTGCAGCAGTTCGAGCAGCTCCTCAATACGATGACATTGCATCTGATTCCTCGCTTCTGGTGTCGGATTTCAGGCGGCGCGCCCCTTGAGGGCCACCTCCACTCGGTCACGCCCATTATGCTTGGCCTGATAGAGGGCTGCATCCGCTTTTTGGATAAGATCGCTCACCCTGAGGGAGGGATCCGGCACCAGGGTCACGACCCCCAGACTGCAGGTCACCACCCCGGAGACCCGGGAGCGACCGTGGGGGATCGCCAGCTGACGCATGGCGCGGCGTACCTGCTCGGCAACCTGGCGGGCCCCCTCATGACCGGTGGCCGGCAGCAGCAGGGCAAACTCCTCTCCCCCGTAGCGAGCGGCCAGATCGTCTTCCCGACGCAGGGCCTCGGCCAGGACACCGGCTACCTGCTGCAGGCAGGCATCCCCCTCCTGATGGCCATAGAGGTCATTGAATTGTTTGAAGTAATCCACGTCGAGCAGGATCAGGGAGAGCGGAGCCCGGGCGCGGCGACAACGGCGCCAGGCCAGATCCAGGCAGTGATCGAGGTGGGCCCGGTTGGCGATGCCGGTGAGGCCATCGAGGCGCGAGGCGAGCTGCAGATGCTCGGAGACCGCCTTCAGCTCGGCCGCCAGATCGGCGTTGGCGAAGCGGTGATAGAGGGAAGCCAGCATATCCCGCCGCAACCTGCGTACCAGGGTGGTGAGAAAGACGAAGAGGTAACCTGCCACCATGCAGCCGAGGATCCGCTCCTGCTCGCTGCCAAACGCCAGCTCCAGCAGCAGGGTCACCCCGAGGGGGAGCAGAAACCCGAGGAAACAGCGGCGACTGCCGATGAGCAATATGCTGCCGCCGGTGAGGATCAGGCTGATCAGGATCAACATGCTGGCCCGATAGGCATCCGGCAGCAGGTCGAAGTAGATGAGAATCCCCATGGCCCAGAGGATGGAGCTGGAGGTGACGCCGATAAAAAGCTCATGCTCGAGCCGCTCGTGATCGACTCGCTCCAGCATGCCCTGGCGCCACAGCAGATGAACCCAGCGCAGCCCCAGCAACAGCAGGTTGCTGCCCAGCCAGACGAGGGTCTGGCGTGGCTCGACATAGGCGTAAAACATCAGGGCCCAGCTGATGGCCACCAGCAGGAGACAGGGCAGGCTAAAGGCCACGTGTTCACAGAGCTGGGTCACGACTGCCTGCCGGACCTGCTTGGTTACACTCGCTGTCACTCTGCCACTCCCTTCCCTAGAAGGGCGACAGTCTAGCACCGGCTCATCGGACCAACAATAAAGGTCAATTATTAGCCTTTTACTCAGATCGCTCTCGCCGGCTTGCGGTCAGCATCGACCCGCTATCCGACTCACCCCTTCTCGAACTCTTCCAGGATCGGGCACTCGGGACGCTCGTCCCCATGGCAGCAGCAGGTCAGCTTCTCCAGGCTGGCCAACATGGCCTGCAGACCACTGATGCGCTCGCGCAGATCGACGATCTTCTCCTGGGCCAGCTTCTTGACCTGGGCGCTGGTGCGGTGCTCGTCCCGATAGAGGGCCAGCAGCTCCTGACACTCCTCCAGATTAAAACCGGTCTCGCGCGCCCGCTTCACGAAGCGCAGCTCGCGCACCGCGGCATCGCCGTAGCTGCGATAGCCGTTGGCACTGCGTACCGGCGGCGTGATGAGGCCGATGCTCTCGTAGTAACGGATGGTCTTGGCGGTGAGCCCGCTGGCCTTGGCCACCTTGCTGATATTCATTGCACTCTCCTTATTCAGGCGGCGGCGCGCGGGCGCCACCGTTTCAGTAACAGGGAATTGGTCAGGACGGTCACGCTGCTCAAGGCCATGGCGGCGCCTGCCAGGGCCGGGCTGAGCAGGCCAAAGGCGGCGAGCGGAATGCCGACCGTGTTGAAAATAAAAGCCCAGAACAGGTTCTGGCGTATGGTGCGCCAGGTCGAGGCCGAGATGTCGATGGCATCGACCACCAGGCGTGGATCCGGCCGCATCAGGGTAATCGAGGCCGTCTCCATGGCTACCTCGGCCCCCGACCCCATGGCGATGCCCACATCGGCGGCGGCCAGGGCCGGCGCATCGTTGACGCCGTCCCCTATCATGGCCACCAGCCCGTCGCTCTTGGCTTGCAGCTCGCGCACCCGCTCCACCTTGCCCTCGGGTTTCACCTGGGCGAAGGCACCATCCAGACCGAGCCGCTGCGCCGCATGATCGACGGCGGGACGGGCATCACCGCTGACCAGCCAGGCGGCGATGTGGCGCCCCTGCAGGGCATGTACCGCGGCTTCGCTCTCCGGGCGCAGGGGATCGGCCAGATCGGCCCACCCCGCCAGCTCGCCATCGCGGGCGACCCAGACCCGGGTCACCCCGGCCTCTGGCGCCGCAAGCGGCTTCTGATCGATGCCTGCCACCCCCATCAGACCCAGGTTGCCGATGAAGAGATGATGTCCCTCGACCCGCCCCTCGATGCCACTGCCCACGTGCACCAGCACCGATTCCGGTTGGGGCAGAGGGCCGCTGGCGGCGCTCAGCATGGCGTGGGCAAGCGGATGTTCACTCCCCTGTTGCAGGGCGGCGGCCAGGCGCAGGTCCGCCTCACTCCCCTGCCACTGCTCCAGGGTCGGCCGCCCCAGGGTCAGGGTCCCGGTCTTGTCGAAGATGACGGCGCGAATGCCATGGGCCCGCTGCAGGGTCTCGATATCGCGGATCAGGATGCCGTGGCGCGCCGCCACCCCGGTGCCGGTCACCACGGCCGCCGGAGTGGCCAGCCCCAGGGCGCAGGGGCAGGCGATCACCAGTACGGCGACCGCGGCCATCAGCGCCTGCTCGACACCACCCCCAAGCTGCCACCAGAGCAGGCCGGTGAGCAGGGCGATGATCATCACCACGGGCACAAACAGGGCACTGATGCGATCCACCAGTTGCTGGAACGGGGCCTTGCCCATCTGGGCCTGCTCCACCAGGGCGATGATGCGGCCGAGGTTGGACTCCTCCCCGACGGCGCGGGCCTCTATCTCGAGCAGGCCGGAGCCGTTGATGGTCCCCTCCAGCACCTTGTCCCCCACCTGGCGCAGCACCGGCACGCTCTCGCCGGTGACCACCGCCTCGTCGAGCTCGCTCTCACCGGCAAGGATCACACCGTCTACCGGGATGCGCTCGCCCACCAGCACCTGGATGCGATCCCCCTTGAGCACCTCGGCGATGGCGCACTGCTGCCACTGGTCGCCGCGCCACACCCTGGCCTGCTGGGGACGCAGGGCCATCAGCTCGACGATGGCGGTACGGGTGCTGCGCTTGGCGCGCCCCTCCAGCCACTTGCCGAGGGAGACCAGGGTAATGACCACGGCGCTCGCCTCGAAATAGAGGTGCCCCATGGCCGCCGACCCCAGCTTGAGCCAGATCCAGACGCTGTAGCCATAGGCGGCGCTGGTGCCGGTGGCGACCAGCACGTCCATGTTGGCCGCGCCGGCACGCAAGGCCCGCCAGGCACCGTGATAGAAACGGGCGCCAACCCAGAACTGAACCGGGGTGGCGAGCAGAAACTCGACCAGGGGCGGCAGGTGCCAGGGGAGCCAGCCGGCCATGGATGCCATGCCGACCACCAGAGGCAGGGTAAGCAGGGCGGCGGCTATCAGGCGACGGCGTTCACCCCGCTCCTCAAGGCGTTCCCGCTCGGCCTGCTCGGCGAGTTGGCGCGCCTTGTCTTCACCACTGGCGAAGTGGGCGCCAAAGCCGGCCCCCTGCACCGCATCGCGCAAAGAGGCCGGCGTCACCGCCCCCTGCACCCCGCGCACCCGGGCCCGGGACAGAGAGAAGTTCACCTCGGCCCCCAGCACGCCGGGTTGCGCGCCCAGCACCCGCTCGAGACGGGCGGCGCAGGCGGCGCAGCTCATCCCCTCGATGGTGAACTGATGGGTCTCGTCGACGGTCTGGTAGCCCAGCTCACCGATGCGAGCCAGGGCGGCGCGCTCGGCCTCGGGGGTGGTCGCCGTGATGGAGCACAGCTCCAGGGCAAAATTGACCGAGGCCGTGACACCTTCCAGCTCGCTCAGGCCACGCTCGATACGTTCGCCGCAGTTGGCGCAGCTCATGCCTTTGACGGGCACCTGAATGGAAATGGTCATGAGTGATACTCCCTCGATGGAATATCCCGAACCTTAACCTTTACCTTAACTGTAATGTAAAGGGCAAAAATAACGAGGCAGACGCCTCGTTAACGGGATCAGGCCAGGCGGCTCGCCAACCGGTTGACGATGGGTTGCATCATCAGATACCCGGCCAGCAGCGCGCCGATGACCGAGAGCACTCTCACCTCCAGGCTCGGCGCCAGGGTTGCGGCAGACAGGGTCAGAAACCCGACCACACCGGTGGCCACCAGGCAGAGCACCAGCAGGGAAAACATCTTCTTCATATCCGATCTCCTCTCTTTGTGAACCGTCCCTGGGAGATCTGAATCCTTGCGCGCGCAGCATAGAAGGCGCCGCCTGAACCTGAGTTGACGGCGGTCAACTTCTGCACAAAACCCGTTTTTGTCGCGACGAAGGGGGCAAGGGCAGTGCTTTGCGCTGGTACTGGCCGGGGAAAATATGAGCAGGCTCAATGTCACCGTCATCTCGGGGGGCCATAATCCGGGCGTTTGGTTGTAAACTTACCACCTCTCTGAGCGAGACAGTCTGCAATCTTCTGTTACCCCGGAACGGCTGCCGGACTGGCTATAATCCCTCGAATAATAAGGTTTGGCGGGAGCCTTGCCTGCAAGGTTCAAACAACAATTGGAATCTCAGGATGACTATGAAAAACATCAATCCAACCCATACCCAGGCCTGGCAGGCACTGGCAGCCCACTTCGCCACCCAGGGTGGCATGCAACTGAAGGATCTTTTCGCCAATGATCCCCAGCGCTTTGAGAAGTTCTCCCTCACCTTCGGTGGCGATCTGCTGGTGGATTACTCCAAGAACCTGATCACCGAAGAGACCCTCGCGCTGCTGATCAAGCTGGCCGACGAGACCGACTTGCGCGGCGCCATCGACGCCATGTTCAACGGCGAGAAGATCAACCGCACCGAGGATCGTGCCGTGCTGCACGTGGCCCTGCGCAACCGCTCCGACCGTCCGGTCGAGGTGGACGGCAAGGATGTGATGCCGGAAGTGAACGCCGTACTGGCCAAGATGAAAGGCTTCTGCGAGAAGGTCATCGGCGGTGAGTGGAAGGGTTACACCGGCAAGCCGATCAAGCACGTGGTCAACATCGGCATCGGCGGCTCGGATCTCGGCCCCGTCATGATCACCGAGGCCCTGCGGGCCTATAAGAACCACCTGGAGATGCACTTCGTCTCCAACGTCGACGGCACCCACATCGCCGAGACCCTCAAGAAGATCGATCCGGAGACCACCCTGTTCCTGGTCGCCTCCAAGACCTTCACCACCCAGGAGACCATGACCAACGCCCTGAGCGCCCGTGACTGGTTCCTGGGCCACGCTGGTGACAAGGCCCACGTGGCCAAGCACTTCGCTGCGCTCTCTACCAACGGCAAGGCCGTGGCCGAGTTCGGCATCGACACCGCCAACATGTTCGAGTTCTGGGACTGGGTGGGCGGTCGCTACTCTTCCTGGTCTGCCATCGGCATGCCCATCGCCCTGTCGGTCGGTTTCGAGAACTTCGAAGCCCTGCTGCAAGGCGCCTTCGAGATGGACATGCACTTCGCCACCGCCGCCTATGAGCAGAACGTGCCGGTGCTGCTGGCGCTGATTGGCCTCTGGTACAACAACTTCCACGGCGCCGAGTCCGAGGCCATCCTGCCGTACGATCAGTACATGCACCGTTTCCCCGCCTACTTCCAGCAGGGCAACATGGAGTCCAACGGCAAGTATGTGGATCGCGCCGGCAACCCGGTCGACTACCAGACCGGCCCCATCATCTGGGGTGAGCCGGGCACCAATGGCCAGCACGCCTTCTATCAGCTAATCCACCAGGGCACCAAGCTGATCCCCTGTGACTTCCTGGCCCCGGCCATCAGCCACAACCCCATCGGCGATCACCATCCGAAACTGCTGGCCAACTTCTTCGCCCAGACCGAGGCCCTGGCCTTCGGCAAGAGCCAAGAGCAGGTTGAGGCCGAATTCCTGGCCGCCGGCAAGACGCTGGAGCAGGTCAAGGATCTGGTGCCGTTCAAGGTGTTCGAGGGCAATCGCCCGACCAACTCCCTGCTGTTCAAGCAGCTGACCCCCAAGATGCTGGGCTCCCTGATCGCCATGTACGAACACAAGATCTTCGTGCAGGGCGCTATCTGGAACATCTTCAGCTTCGACCAGTGGGGCGTTGAGCTGGGCAAGCAGCTGGCCAACAAGATCCTGCCAGAGCTCGGTACCGCTGAGGCCATCAGCAGCCACGACAGCTCTACCAATGGCCTGATCAACACCTGGAAAGCCTGGCGCGCCTGAACCGCCCGCTGACCCTAAGCCCGCTTCCCGAAGCGGGCTTTTTTATCTCTCCATGGCTGGGCAGAGTTGAGGTGCCAATGGAATCCCTTTCTTTGCTTTTTTGATCTGTGACATGCCTCACCCTTTTTGAGGGGCGTAGGCTGAACGGGTTTTCGACACCTATCAGGAGGAAACCATGAAGATCTATGACCGTAATCGAAACCGATTGACCCAGGGTCAACGAGTGATGATCGCCGCTACCGGCGCCGTAGACGTGCTCAAGGAGGCCCACACCGACAACCTGACCCCCTATCAGGCGGAGCACGAAAAGTGCGTGCTGCTGGCCCACTCCCGAGAGCGCTTCGCGCCCATCGAGTTGATTAGACTAGGCTGATACCCGCTGTCACCCTACTCTTGACAATTCACCTGGCGGCCTTATGCCGCCAGGTTTTTCTCATGACCATCATAGCGCCCCCCTCAACCCTGTCGGTTATCCGGTGGCGTGGTTAGCTCGGGCTGATGCAACAGGCGCCCGAAGAGAGCAATCACACCGTAACGACGCCGAACCCATTCGGTGATAACGACAGCCACCGGCAGAGAGACCGCCAGACTCGACACCAGCACCAGTGGCCAGTTTGTGAGGGTCACCTCACCGCCCAGGGTGAGCAGCGAGGTCACAAAAGAGAGCGCCAGCATAAGCAGCAGGGGGGAGAGCAGCAAAAGCAGCCAGAAGAGGGCCCCAACCAACAGAGAAACGATACGCATAAGGACTTCTTACCCGAGTGAGCCGAGGCTCCTTATTCCAAGGTGAGCCGAATCGAGGCTCCGACTCACCTGACGCACAAACCAGCCCGAGGCCGAATCCAGCTGCAACCCTTACTGCAGGTTGAGGCTGCCCAGGTAGTCGCGCTTGCCGAGATCGACCCCCGCCTGGCGCAGCAGGGCATAGGTCATGGTGAGGTGGAAGTAGAAGTTGGGGATGGCGTACTCGAACACGCAGGTGTGGCCATCCATCCCCTTGCCGCCGGCCCAGTGGGGCACATAATGACCACGCTCGAAGTGGCTGAAGTCGGCCTCCAGCATCCCCTCCAGGTAGCCGAGGGTCTTGCCCACGTGGGCGCGCAGATCGGCCATGGTCTTGGGATCGTCACCCAGTACCGGCGGCTCGGTCAGGCTGGCGGTGGCGACGCAGGCGCGGGCCGCATCGCAGCAGATCAGTACCTGCTTGGCGAGCGGCAGCATGTCGACGATCAGGCGCTCGCCGAAGAAGTTCTCCACGTTGAAGTGTTTCGCCTCGGCATGGGCCTCGGCCTTGGCCAGGCAGTGATCGAGGTTGGTCAGCATCTTGATAAACTGGGCGGCAATATCACGGTTCATGGTGCACTCTCGGTGAGTTGACAATCGACGCCCACTATAACCTGTTCACACGTGGACTCGTCGAGCACAAGATCACCCAAGGGGGGTGATACAGCTTTGCGGAATCCAGCCGCACTCCCCCGTTTCATTGCTCACCCAGAGCCAGCCGGCCAACTCGCGCTCCACCGTCACCCGCTCCCCCACCTCCACATTCAACTCCCGGGCCGTGTAATCCTGCCGCGCCAACGCCTCCCCCTGCCCGGCCGGGGTCAGCAGCGACAGGGGCGCCCACCCCTCGTTGCCGTCGGCCGTGTAGGTGCGCACCCAGCCCGGAAATTCGTCATCCTCATGGCCGATACGCACCCGCTCTCCGGCCACAACGCCGATGGGATTGGGGTAACAGGTTTGGTGAGCTATGGTGATCAGCGCCAGCATGGTCTCTTCTCCGAATGGGTCATCTTGCCACTATCGCAACAAGCAGGGCGCCTTGGGAGGGGGCTCGCCCACCGGTGCCGACCAATTAGTGAAAAAGAGAGCCCGGTCACTTCTTTTATCAGGGACACTCACCGTTTTACTGAAGGCGTTAGCTCACATCCATTACCGAAATAATTTGGCCCCTTGAGGCCTCAGACGCCAAGCATCAAACGCTGGGGAGAGTGAATTCCTAAAAACAGACCACCGAGCGGCCACGCGACCGCACTCATGTCTTGAGATGCGCCAGAAGGGAAAGTCGACTTGAAGCAAGATTAGTGGGTTGGCTGGTGACACCGTCGCTGACCGCAGTGGTGGGCGTAACGCTCTCGCGCCGCAACGTGGCCGATGGCCCGGATGCCGCTTCGTTTGAACAGCTTCACCTGCTTGAGCCAGTCCTCACCGTCGAGTTGCAGGCGCTCCAGTATGGGGGAAAGCGCCTCGGGAATATGGCCCCGCTTGTCATCGCGGATGGCTCGGCCAGTCCAGTCAACCAGCGCCAGATAGTCGCTGAAGGTGTAGGGCAGTGACTCGGGTTCCCCCTGCTTGGCAAACGGCAGCAGCAGGGGTGGCAACTCGGTGGTCTGGGCACGGCCGAGACGCTGGCTGATGCTGGTGTAGTCGCTCTCCTCCGGTGTCTCAGCCAGTTTTGCTCGCACCGGGTTTAGCTCCACATAGGCCATGCAGGCGAGGAGCGCCGACTCGCTCAGCAGGGCCTGACTCTTGAAGCGCCCCTCCCAGAAGTGACCCTTGCAGCTGTCTTCCTGATTGGCCTGACGGGCCAACCCTTCGTTGAGCCGGCGCACGAACCAGCTGATGGAGTAGAGCCGCTCTCGCCACTCCTCTATCAGCCCCTGCACTACCGAGAGCTCTGGCTCAATCAGGGTATCCCCCTGATACCAGCGGCGCACCAGTAGCGGCCACTGGAACAGCCCGGCCCAGCGCTCGGCCACCTCCCGCTCGCTCCAGCCTTGCGCCTGCTCGGCATCCACTTTCAGCACCAGGTGGTAGTGGTTGCTCATGACCGCATAGGCGCAGATACCGATGGCAAAGAGCCGCGACAGCTGGCCCAGCCGGTCAACCACCCACTGGCGGCGATGCTCGTAACTCTGGCCCGAGTGGGCATCTTCCCCACACAGAAAGGCCCGCCGCACGCAGCGGCTCCCCACGTGGTAGTAGGCCGTATCCTGCAGGCTGATCTGACGTGAGCGGGCGATAGTCATGGCGAGTTCCTCGGCAGTGATGCTTCAAGCCAAGCAGGCCACTACGCCTCTGTCAAAATGGTGGGTGTCCCAGAATCTCGAACTCTGGCCCGAATGAGCATCTTCCCCGCACAGAAACGCCCGCCGCACACAGCGGCTCACCACGTGGTAGTAGGGCGTATCCTGCAAACTGATTTGACGTGAACGAGCGATGGTCATAGCGAGTTCCTCGGCAGTGATGCCTCAAGCCAAGCAGGCCATTACGCCTCTGTCAAAATGGTGGGTGTCCCAGTATCTCCGTAACGTCTGGGCCCTTCCCAGGCGCTGACTGATACTGGTGTAGTCACTCTCCTCGGGTCGGTCGGCGAGTTTGGCACGGATGGGGTTTAGCTCCACATAGGCCATGCAGGCGAGCAGCGCCGACTCGGTCAGCAGGGCCTGACTCTTGAAGCGCCCCTCCCAGAAGTGACCCTTGCAGCTGTC
>NZ_JBFODE010000071.1:0-69471 GCF_040908155.1 Aeromonas sp. R6-2
CCCGCCTTTTGGCGGGCCTGACTGTTTATGGGGATTGCCGAACGATTATCGTTGGGAGAGGTGGAGCATGGCCTCGAGCACGGCGCCGGCGATGGCGCGGGCCTTGTCCGAGACGGTGGTAAAATCGGCGCGCTCGCCGCGCGGGTCTATGTCGCCAATCTTGAAGCCGGGGGTGACGCTTATGCCGTCAGAGAGCAGCCCGCGCACCATGCCGGAGAGCGGCGCGATGACGGGGGTCTCGCCTACCCGGGCGACCGGGTCACCCTCCTTGACCAGATCCCCGAGCCGGCAGAGCCCCTCCATCACCCCCTCGACCGGGGCCCGGAGCACCCGGCGTTCCGAGTGACCGTCGATGACGCCGGGAATGCCGGTGTTGGGTTGGGCATAGCCCTGGTAGATGACCCGTCCCAGATGATGACCCCGGTTGGTCTCGATCACCGCGTCGCAATCGCGGCCCGCCTCGAAGCCCGGGCCGAGGGCCACCGTGACGGGAGCCATCTCCCTGTGGGTGCCGAGATTTTGCTTGGCGAGGATGGCATCGATGACAAAGCGCGGCTTGAGCTCGGTTAAGGCCTGGCACTCGGGGTCGGCCAGCACGGGGATGATGCCGCGCGCCAGGGTCTCCAGCGCCTGCTCCGGGCTGTCGACCCGCTCGGCGCGCACCCCTTCCACCTCGGCGTGACCATCGAACATGGCCTGGGCGAAGGCGACGCTGCGGCGGATCACGGTCGGGCAGGGCAGATCCAGCATGGCCACCTTAAAGCCTGCGTGGTGCAGGCGCAGGGCCACCCCGGTCGCCATGTCTCCCGAGCCGCGGATCACCACCAACTTCTCCCGGGTCAGGCGCACATCTTCTTGCAGCAGGCCACCGGGCTTGCGGTTTTTCACCTGCAGCAGCTCGGCCAGGATGCTGATGGCGATCTCCTCCGGGGTCTCGGCCCCTATGTTGTAGCCGATGGGGGAGTGCAGACGCTGCAGCTGCTCCTGGCTCACCCCTTGCTGGCGCAGGGCCTGGGTGAAGGTCTGTACCTTGCGCTTGCTGGCGAGCAGTCCCAGATAGGCGAGGGGACGGGTGATGAGTCGCTCGAGGGCCTCCTTGTCCTGATGGTTGGTGGCGATGATGACAAAGTCGGTTGGCTCGATGGCCAGGGCCTCGATGGCGGCGCTCATGGTCTCACCGTGGTGCAGATGGGTGCCGGCGGGGAAGATGTCGGGATTCAGGCTGCCGGTGAAGCAGTCGCCCACATGGATATCAAAGCCCAAAGGCGCCGCCGCATGGGCCAGGGCCCGGTTGACGTGGCCGGCACCGATCAGCACCAGGCGCGGGCGCAGACCATAGACATCGATATAGACCGACATGGCGCCGCCGCAGTCCGAGCCCACCGCATGCTCCCCGTTGCGGGCCATGCGGCCGTGATAGATGCGAGACTTGCGCTCGGCAATGGCCTCGATGGCCTCCTCGATCACCTTGCGCTCCACCATGCCGCCCCCTATGGTGCCGAGGATCTGGCCATCGGCCTGGATCAGCATCTGGGCCCGGTGACGGGGGGTCGAGCCGCGGCTCTCGATGATCTGAGCCAGGGCGAAGGGGACGTTCTCCTGCTCCAGGCGGGCGGCGTGTGCAAACAGATTCATAGTTACCTCTCTGACGGCGGCCACCCCTCGCGCAGCGAGTCGGCCACATGGGAGGCCGAGTAGCGGATGGCGACAGGCTCGCGCACCGCTCCCAGCCAGATGGCGTGGAGTTCGGGATGACGCTCCAGCAGGTGCGTCAGCTCGCTCTCCCACCCCCTCTCATTTTGATAATGTCCATTGATAAACCAGATTCGTCCGGCATCGGGCGGGGCTCCCTTGAAGATCCCCTCCGGATGGTCGAGCAGGCCATCTAGCAGGGAGAGAGTGAGCGGTTGCCCCTCTGCCAGGCCACACAGGGCCTGCACTCTCTCCCTGCGGTGGATGTGATCTGGCCCCGCCGGGGCGTCGATACAGGCCGCGCCCGTGAGGGCGATGACCCAGTCGCTGGCAAGGGGAATGCAAGGTTCGTGCAACGCTGGCAGCTTGAAGAGGCGACCGCGCGCCCCGTCGGCCTCGACCAGGATGAGATCGAAGCGCCCCAGCCCCTTGAGCCGGTCGAGGGCGGCGGGGGCGGGGCCGCACACCTTCTCTCCCTCGCGGGCGGTGAAATAGGCGGTGATGCCGGGGCGGGCGGCCGGTGTGTTATCAGCCAGCTCCCCGGTGGTCTCGCCCTGGTGACCTGCGTGCACATCACCAAGGTGATGGCCGATCACCAGGGTGTCGTATTGATCCCGGCTGGGCAGGTACATGCGGGTGGTGGTGGTGACAAGCACCCGCATGCCCCATCTTGCAAAGTGGCGGGCCAGCCAATAAAGGGTGCTGGTCTTGCCACCGGCACCGCACAGGGCAATAAGGGTGGATGATCCCGATTTTTTATTTACCAATTGGCCGAGCAGGCGTTCAATATCGGGAAAATGGCTGACCGATAAACAGGAATTTCCCATTATGCTCACCCCAAAAGAGAGTTACGAGATGGATAAACCACTCCCGCTACCCTGCGACTGTGTCATGACGGCGGCGGGATTATCCTCCCGCATGGGGGAGTGGAAAATGATGCTACCGTATCGCGGGGGAACCTTGCTTGATGCGAGTCTCAAAAATGCCCTCTCTGCCTGCCAGCGGGTGATATTGGTGGTGGGCCATCGGGGGGGCGAGCTGATGAGCCGTTATGCGCATCATCCGAATATCGAGGTGATCGAAAACCCCGACTACCGGGCCGGGTTGGCCGGCTCGGTACAACTGGGGGTGGCTGCCTGCCAAAGCGAGTATCTCTTTATCACCCACGGGGATCTCCCCTGTCTCTCCCGCCCCGTGTTCGAGGCCCTGTGGCACCAGAGGGGTGAGCAAACACTTCTTCCTTGTCACAATAAAAAAGCGGGTCACCCCGTGTTGATGCCGCGTTTCTTGGCGCGCGCGCTGGCCCGCGCCGAGCTCACAGGCCCGGTGCGCCGCTGGCTGCTCTCTCATCCCCATCGCCATGTAGCGCTGGAGTGGCAGGCCATCCTGCTGGACGTGGACACCCCGCAAGCCTACCGGGAACTGCTGGCCCGCGCGCCCGACGAAGAGGAGGAGAGGGAAGGTGTAACTTGCATGGATATTCATTTTTGAACGGGGTGAAAAACGTATCAAAGTGATATAAAAGGCCCCGCTTTTGATACTCGACGTCCTCTGATAAATCAATCAGGCGGTAATTGATATTTGCTCTCATTTTCATTGGCTGGCGGGGCTTGATATTGATGGCCATTAATCTGATTTGGCTCACGAAATTGCCACCGTCTCTATTTGATGGCAGGCCGCTGGCCTGAATGTTGCTCTCCTGCTGCTAATAGACCTCCAGTGAGGGGGGTCTCTCTTAATTACGATGTCTGCAGCAAGGAGATCACCATGGGCGATATTATGCGACCCGTTCCCTTCAAGAGCCTGCTTACCCGGATCTTCGAGGAGTATAAAAAGAGCCAGTCCATTTTCGGCATTCCCGCCAGCGAGTTCTATCGCAAGCAGGATGAGCGCAAGATCCAGGTCTTCGGGGAGAGTTGCGAGACGCCCATCGGCCCGGCGGCCGGCCCCCACACCCAGCTGGCCCAGAACATAGTGACCGCCTGGCTCACCGGTGGTCGCTTCATGGAGCTCAAGACGGTGCAGATCCTCGATCGCCTCGAGCTGGAGAAGCCCTGCATCGACGCCGAGGACGAGTGCTTCAACACCGAGTGGTCCACCGAGTTTACCCTGCAAAAGGCCTTCGACGAGTACCTCAAGGCCTGGTTTGCCCTCCACCTGATGGAGGCCATCTTCGATCCCCGTCTCGGGGGTGAGGCCAAGTCCTTCATCTTCAACATGAGCGTCGGCTACAACCTCGACGGCATCAAACAGCCCCCCATGCAGCAGTTCATCCACAACCTGATGGAGGCGGGCCAGCATCCCAAGTTTGCCGAGTACCGTCAGGCGCTTCATGAGCTGCTCGCCGATCAGGCCTTCCTCGACAGCATGGGGCTCGGGGTGCGCCGCGCCGCGCTGGCGCAGATGGTCGATGCCATCCCCTCGCGCCTGGTGCACGGGGTGACCCTCTCCACCATGCACGGCTGCCCGCCGAACGAGATCGAGGCCATCTGCCGCTACATGCTGGAAGAGAAGGGGCTCAACACCTTCGTCAAACTCAACCCCACCCTGCTGGGCTTCGAGCGGGTGCGCGCCATCCTCGACGGCTGCGGCTTCTCCTATGTGGGGCTCAGTGAGGCGTCTTTCGAACACGATCTCAAGCTGGATCAGGCCAAGGCCATGCTCGCCCGCCTGCTGGCGCTGGGCGAAGAGAAGGGGCTCACCTTCGGGGTCAAGCTCACCAACACGCTCGGGACTATCAATGGCAAGGGGCGCCTGCCCGGCAACGAGATGTACATGTCCGGTCGGGCCCTGTTCCCCCTCTCCATCAACGTGGCCGCCGTGCTGTCGCGTGCCTTCGACGGTCGCCTGCCCATCTCCTACTCGGGCGGTGCCAGCAAGTTCAACATCCGCGATATCTTCGAGACCGGCATCCGTCCCATCACCATGGCGACCGATCTGCTCAAACCCGGTGGCTACCTGCGCCAGCGCGAGTGCCTGGCCGAGCTCGACGCCTCCGACTGCTGGGGCATGACCCGGGTGGACGTGGAGAAACTCGAGACCCTGGCGGCGCGCGCCCTCACCATGGAGTACACCCAGAAGGGGTGGAAGTCCGAGGATCGCATCGAGGTGGGCGCCAGCCTGCCCATGACCGACTGCTATGTGGCCCCCTGCGTCAGCGCCTGCGCCATCCATCAGGACATCCCCGAGTACATCCGCCTGATGGGAGAGGGGCGTCATGTGGAGGCGCTCGAGCTCATCTACGAGCGCAACGCCCTGCCCGCCATCACCGGCCATATCTGCGATCACCAGTGCCAGTACAACTGCACCCGTCTCGACTACGACAGCGCCCTCAACATCCGCGAGCTGAAAAAGGTGGCCCTGGAGCTCGGTTGGGAGGGGTACAAGGCGCGCTGGCACAAGCCGGCCGGCAGCGGTGACAAGCACCCGGTCGCCGTGATTGGCGCCGGTCCCGCCGGCCTCTCTGCCGGCTACTTCCTGGCCCGCGCCGGCCACCCGGTCACCCTGTTCGAGCGCGAGGCCGACGCCGGTGGCGTGGTCAAACACATCATCCCCGCGTTTCGTATTCCGGCCGAACTCATCGAGCACGACATCGAGTTCGTCGCCGCCCACGGGGTCAAGTTCGAGTTTGGCTGCGACCCCGAGCTCACCGCCGACAAGCTGCACCAGATGGGCTTTACCTACGTCTTCGTCGGCATCGGTGCCGACAAGAACGGTGGCCTGCGCCTGGAGGGCGACGGGGATCGCATCCACAAGTCGTTCAACTTCCTGCGCAGCTTCAACCAGGGCAAGCCCCTGCCGCTCGGCCGCCACGTCGGGGTGATCGGGGCCGGCAACACCGCCATGGATTGCGCCCGCGCCGCGCTCAAGGTGCCCGGGGTGAGCCAGGTGACTGTCATCTATCGCCGCAGCGAGAAGGAGATGCCCGCCTACCGCGAGGAGTACCTCGAGGCGCTGGAGGAGGGGGTCGCGTTTCGCTTCCTCACCAACCCGGAGCGTTTCGACAAGGATGGCAGCCTGACCGTGCGCACCATGGCCCTCGGCGAGCCCGATGCCAGGGGACGCCGCCGCCCGGTGCCGACCGAGCAGACCGAGGTGCTGCACATCGATGCCCTGATCACCGCCATCGGCGAGCAGCCCGACCACGAGGTGCTGCGCCGCATCGGGGTGCCCCTTGGGGAAGATGGCTGGCCCGAGGTGGATGGACGCACCGGCGAGACCCGTCGTCGCAACCTCTTCCTCATCGGTGACGTGCAGCAGGGACCCTCCTCCATCGTCGCCGCCATCGGCACCGCCCGCCGCGCCACCGATCTGGTGCTGGAGCGCGAGCACCTGGCCCGTCAGGTCCATACCCCGGATCTGGCCGTGGCCGATACCGGTGATATCTACCGCCGCAAGGGGAGCATCGCCGTCACCCTGGTGGACAAGGATGAGCGCAGCGCCTTCGTGGCCCAGGAGGCCCACCGCTGCCTCGAGTGCAACACCCTGTGCAGCAAGTGTGTGGACGTCTGCCCCAACCGCGCCAACGTGGCCATCCCGGTGCCGGGCTTCAAGGACAAGTTCCAGACCCTGCACCTGGACGCCTACTGCAACGAGTGCGGCAACTGTGCCCAGTTCTGCCCCTGGCAGGGCAAGCCCTATCAGGACAAGGTCACCATCTTCAGCCTGCCCCAGGACTTCGAGCAGAGCCATAACCCCGGCTTCTACATCGACGGGGCGGCCCTCTCGGTGCGTCAACAGGGCGAGACCTATCGCCTCGCCATCGACGAGACCGGGGCCATCGACCGCATCCCCGCGGGCCTTGAGGAGATGTGCCGCATCATCACCCGGGTGCACCAGCATCATTCCTATCTGCTGGGCAAGGTGGAGGAGTAATCATGCTGATCCTGAAGAACGTCACCGCCGCCGAGCTGTACCCCTCCCGCATCCGGGAGGGGGTCGATATCGCCATCGAGGGGGATCTCATCAAGGAGGTGGGCAACCACCTCTGCGCCCGCTACCCGGATGCCCCCTACCGTGAGATGGGCGGCAAGCTGGTGATGCCGGGCATCGTCTGCGCCCACAACCACTTCTACTCGGGGCTGGCGCGGGGGATCATGGCCTCTATCCCCCCCTGCCCGGACTTTATCTCCACCCTGAAGAACCTCTGGTGGCGTCTCGACCGGGCGCTCGATGAGGAGTCCCTCTACTACAGCGGCCTCATCTGCTCGCTCGAGGCGATCAAGAGCGGCTGTAGCTCGGTGATCGACCACCACGCCTCGCCCGCCTTGATCGGCGGCTCCCTGAACGTGCTGCGTCGCGGCTTCATGGAGGCGGGGCTGCGCGGCATGACCTGCTACGAGACCACGGATCGCAACGGGGGGCTGGCCGAGCTGCGCGCCGGGGTGGAGGAGAACATCGCCTTCGCCCGCCAGCTCGATGCGGACCGCCAGAAGGGTGAGCCCCACCTGATGGAGGCCCACATCGGTGCCCACGCCCCCTTCACCGTGCCCGACGAAGGGCTCGCCATGCTGCGCGAGGCCAAACAGGCCACCGGGCGCGGCCTGCATATCCATGTGGCCGAAGACAGCTATGACCTCTCCCATGGCCACCACCACTATGGCAAGGAGCTGATCGCCCGCCTCGACGGCTTCTCTCTCATCGACAGCAAGACGCTGGTGGCCCACGGCATCTACCTCTCGCCCGAGGATATCGCCCTGCTCAACGAGCGCGACGCCTTCCTGGTGCACAACCCCCGCTCCAACATGAACAACCATGTGGGCTACAACCGGCGCCTGGCCGACTACCGCAACCTGGCACTGGGGACCGACGGCATCGGCGCCGACATGTTCGAGGAGCTCAAGTTCGCCTTCTTCAAACACAGGGATGCCGGCGGCGCCTTGTGGCCCGACAGCTTCGCCCGCTTCCTCGCCAACGGCAACACCTTGCTCGAGCGCAACTTCGGGGCCCGCTTCGGTCGTCTCGAGGCCGGCTACAAGGCCGATCTCACCGTCTGTGACTATGGGGCGCCGACCCCGCTCGAGGGGGGCAACCTGCCCGGCCATCTGGCCTTTGGCCTGGGCGCTGGCAGCGTCACCGACGTCATGGTGGAGGGGCGCATGGTCTATCAGGACCGGGCCTTCCCCTTCGATACGGCACCGATTTACGAGCAGGCGCGCAAGGCCGCCCGCCGTCTCTGGGCCCGGATGGACCAATTGTGACCGTCGGGCCCCGGCGCGGGGCCCACGCCAACAGGACTCACGAAAAGGACAGACCATGATCGAACAACTCTTTCGGCCCGAGCAGATCGGGCAGGCCATCGAGCTCAAGGCCCGTTTCGGCAGCGAGGCGGTCTATATGGGGGGCGGCAGCAAGCTCAACGCCACCCCGACCCACACCCGTCGCACCATCGCCATCCTGCTCGACAGGCTGGGGCTCGATGGCATCGAGTGGCAGCAGGGGGCCCTGCGTCTGGGCGCCACCTGCACCCTGCAGGCTATCCAGGATCACCCGGACACCCCGCCCGCGCTGACCGAGGCGCTGGGCTTTGTCTACTCCCGCCACCTGCGAAACCAGTCCACCTTGGGCGGCGAGCTGGCCAGCCTCACCCACGACTCTGTGCTCTATCCGGTGCTGCTGGTGCTCGAGGCGCGCCTGCTGCTGGAGGGGGGTGACACCCTGGGGATCGAGGCCTATCTGGCCGGCCGGCGCGATCAGCTGGTGCTGGCGGTGCTCTTGCCCGAGCCGACCCTCACCTGCGCCACCCGTCGCATCCGCCGTAACGCCGATGGCCTCGGGGTGGTGACCGCCGCCGTGGCCCTGGACCAGGAGGGCAGGGCACGCATCGCCCTGGCCGAGGTAGAGCGCGCGCCGCGCCGCCTGCACGACGCCGAGCGCGGGGCCCTGGCGCCCGAGGTGCTCGAGAAGATAGTGGCCGAGCTTATCCAGCCCGAGTGCGATCTGGCCGGCAGCCGCGACTACAAGCGATACATCACAGGGGTGGTGGTGGCCGATCTGCTGATCGACTGCCAGCAGAGCATGGGAGGTCAGGCATGATGGAACTTAACTTCACCCTCAACGGCGCCCTGCGCACCGTGATGGCACCGGTGGGCAAGAACGCCCAGCAGATCCTCTTCGAGCAGTGCCGCATGCACTCGGTGCGCAACAGCGACGACGGCTTCGGCTTCGCCGGCTCCGACGCCATCCTCTTTAACGGCCGCATCGTCAACGCCTCCCTGCTCATCGGCGGCCAGCTCGACGGCGCCGAGATCCGCACCGCCGAGTCCCTCGGCAGCTGGAACCAGCTCAGCCTGGTGCAGCAGGCCATGGTGGACGTGGGCGTGGTGCAGTCGGGCTATAACGACCCGGCCGCGGCCCTGATCCTGACCGATCTGCTGGCACGCCACCCCAAGCCCTGCCGCGAGCAAGTCGACGACGCCCTCTCCGGCCTGTTCCACCGCGACAGCGGTTACCAGCAGTTCTATCAGGCGGTGGAGCTCGCCGCCGCCCGCATGGACGATCCGGACTACTTCAGCCCCATCGCCCCCGAGTTTCGCGATGATCTGCGCCACATCGGCAAGCAGTGTCCCAAGCTCGACTCGGCCAAGATGGTGCAGGCCAAGCCCTGCTACGTGGAGGACAGGGTCACCGAGGATGCGCTGGTCATCAAGATGCTGCGCAGCCCCCATCCCCACGCCCTCATCACCCGGCTCGATGTGAGCCGCGCCGAAGCCCTGCCCGGGGTGGTGCACGTCATCACCCACCTGAACTGTCCCGAGGTCTACTACACCCCGGGTGGCCAGACCGCCCCCGAGCCCTCGCCGCTGGATCGCCGCATGTTCAGCCGCAAGGTGCGTCACGTGGGGGACAGGGTCGCCGCCGTGGTGGCCGAGAGCGAGGCCATCGCCCTGGCCGCCCTGGCACTTGTCGAGGTGGAGTATCAGCAGCTCCCCGCGGTGATGAACATCGATGAGGCGATGGCCCCCGGCGCCCCCGTGGTGCACGACGAGCCCATCGTCTACATGGCCGGCGCCCCGGCGGATCTGGAGGCACAAAATGCCAACGCCGTGCGTCGCGGCGACGAGCACATGATCATCAACTTCCCCATCGGCGCCCGTCCCCACGAGAACCTGGCCGCCAGCGTGCACGGGGAGCTCGGCGATGTGGACCGCGCCTTTGCCGAGGCGGACCTGGTGCTCGAGCGCACCTATGAGTCGACCCAGGCCCAGCAGTGCCCGACCGAGCCTCATATCTGCTTTACCTACATGGACGGGGATCGTCTGGTGATCCACGCCTCCACCCAGGTGCCCTGGCACGTGCGTCGCCAGGTGGCCCGTATTGTCGGCATGAAGCAGCACCAGGTGCACGTCATCAAGGAGCGGGTCGGCGGCGGCTTTGGTTCCAAGCAGGACATCCTGCTGGAAGAGGTGTGCGCCTGGGCCACCCGGGTCACCGGTCGTCCCGTCACCTTCCGCTACACCCGTGAAGAGGAGTTCATCAGCAACACCTCGCGCCACGTGGCCAAGGTGACCGTCAAGCTGGGGGCCAAAAAAGATGGCACCCTGACCGCGGTCGAGATGGATTTTCGTGCCAACACCGGCCCCTACGGCAACCACTGCCTGACGGTGCCGAGCAACGGCCCGGCCCTGTCGCTGCCCCTCTATCCGTGCGACAACGTGCGCTTTCGGGTGCACACCTACTACAGCAACATCTGCCCGACCGGCGCCTATCAGGGCTACGGGGCGCCCAAGGGGAACTTCGCCCTCACCATGGCCCTGGCCGAACTGGCGGCCGAGCTCGGCATCGATCAGCTCGACATGATCGAGCACAACCGGGTCCACGAGGGGGATACCCTCAAGGTGCTCGGCGCCATCGGCGAGGGCAAGGCCCCCACCTCGGTGCCTACCGCCGCCAGCTGCGCCCTCGAGCCCATCCTGAAGCAGGGGCGCGAGCTCATCGGCTGGGACAGTCCCAAGGTCGCCGAGGGTGACTGGCGCATCGGTCGCGGGGTCGCCATCATCATGCAAAAATCGGGGATCCCCGATATCGATCAGGCCAACTGCATGGTGAAACTGGAATCGGACGGCACCTTTATCGTCCACTCCGGCGGCGCCGACATCGGCACCGGCCTCGATACCGTGGTGGCCAAGCTCACCGCCGAGGTGCTCAACTGCCCGGTGAGCGACGTGCACGTCATCTCGGGTGACACCGACCACGCCCTGTTCGACAAGGGGGCCTATGCCTCCTCGGGCACCTGCTTCTCGGGCAACGCCGCCAAGATGGCCGCCGAGAACCTCAAGGAGAAGATCCTCACCCACGGGGCCGCCATGCTGGGCGAGCCACTGGATCAGGTGGAGCTGGTCTATCCGGGGTTGGTGCGCGGCCAGAGCGGGGAGGTGACCCTGGGGGATCTCGCCCACAAGGGGGAGAGCGGCACCGGCTTTGGCATTCTGGTGGGCACCGCCAGCTATATCACCAGCCAGCTCGCCTTCCCCTACGGGGCCAACTTCGCCGAGGTGGCGGTCAACGTGCGCACCGGCGAGATCCGCGTCGACAAGTTCTATGCCCTGCTCGACTGCGGCACGCCCATCAACCCGGAGCTGGCCCTCGGCCAGATCTACGGGGCAACCTTGCGCGCCATCGGCCACACCCTGACCGAAGAGCTCTGTTACGATCGCCACGGCATCCCGGTGACCCGGGATCTCAAGCGCTACGGGGCGCCCAAGATAGGGGACATACCGCGCGATTTTCGCGCCTTCCTGGTGCCGAGCGATGACAAGGTCGGCCCCTATGGCGCCAAGTCCATCTCCGAGATCGGGGTCAACGGCGCCGCCCCCGCCATCGCCACCGCCATCCACGACGCCTGCGGGGTCTGGCTGCGCAAGTGGCACTTCACGCCGGAGCAGATCCTGCGTGAGCTGGGCCGGCTCTAGCCGGTAGCGGGTGCACGGGGGGCATTCGCTCCCCGTCCCTGACCACGGCGGGCAGCCGTCCGCCGTACCTGACAACGGGGCCAAGGCCCCCAAGATCGAATCCGGGGCCGGACGGACGGGCCCCGGCGGGAGAGGACAGATATCATGTCTGCATCGACACCCAGGCATTCGGATCTTATCTACGAGCTGGAGGAGAAGCCCCCCTTCTCGCAGACCCTGATGGGGGCCGTGACCCATCTGCTCGCTATCTTCGTTCCCATGGTGACCCCGGCGCTCATCGTCGGCGGCGCCCTGGGTCTTGCCACCGAGACCACCGCCTATCTGGTCTCCATGGCCATGATCGCCTCGGGCGTGGGCACCTGGTTGCAGGTGCACCGCTATGGCCCCATCGGCTCGGGGCTGCTCTCCATCCAGTCGGTGAACTTCTCCTTTGTCACCGTCATGATTGCGCTGGGCAGTGCCATGGGCAAAGAGGGACTGAGGGAGGATCAGATCCTCTCCACCCTGCTCGGGGTCTCCTTCGTCGGCGGTTTTCTGGTGATGGGCTCGTCGTTTGTGCTGCCCTATCTGCGGCGGGTCATCACCCCGACCGTGAGCGGCGTGGTGGTGCTGATGATAGGCCTTAGCCTTATCAAGGTGGGGATCGTCGATTTTGGCGGCGGCTTTGCCGCCATCGAGAGCGGCACCTTCGGCCACTACGAGAACCTCGGGCTTGGGCTTTTGGTGCTGTGCGTCATCATCGCCTTCAACTGCAGCCGCAACCCCTTGCTGCGCATGAGCGGCATCGCCATCGGCCTGCTGGTGGGCTATGCGGTGGCCCTGATGCTGGGCAAGGTGGACTTCAGCCCGTTGCAAAACCTGCCCCTGGTCACAGTCCCGGTGCCGTTCAAGTACGGCTTTACCTTCGATCTCTACGCCTTCCTGCTGGCCGGTACCATCTATCTGCTGAGCGTGCTCGAGGCGGTGGGGGACATCACGGCCACCGCCATGGTCTCGCACCAGCCCATCCAGGGGCCCGACTACCAGAAGCGCCTGTGCGGCGGTGTGCTGGCCGACGGCCTGGTCTCGGTCATCGCCTCGGCGCTGGGATCTCTGCCGCTCACCACCTTCGCCCAGAACAACGGGGTGATCCAGATGACCGGGGTGGCGTCGCGCCACGTGGGCAAGGTGATCGCCCTCATCCTGGTGCTGCTCGGCCTCTTCCCGGTGGTGGGGCGCTTCTTCACCACCATACCGGCGCCCGTCATGGGGGGGGCCATGACCATCATGTTCTCCATGATTGCCATCGCCGGCGGGCGCATCATCATCAGCCACGGATTCAGCCGGCGCGAGAGCCTGATCGTCGCCACCTCCCTCGGCCTCGGGCTCGGGGTCTCCTACGATCCCAACCTGTTTCGGGTGCTGCCGGACGGCATCTACATGCTGGTGGAGAACCCCATTTGCGTCGGCGGCATCACCGCCATCATCATGAACCTGGTGTTGCCCGCCAGCCGACGGGCCAGGGCGCGCCAGCAGCAGGGCGAGGCTCCCCTGGATGACGCCGACTCACTCCTCTCTTCAGTCTCAAACGACAGGACGACCCCATGAGATACGACAATTCGGTCAAAGCGGTACGTGGCAGCTTCTTTCACATCACCCGGGTGGTGACGGATCCGGCCGAGATAGAGTCCTGCACCCAGTTTGTCGAAGATGGCCTGCTCATCATCCGCAACGGCTGCATCGACTGGTTTGGCGAGTGGCGGGACGGGCGCGAGCTGGTGCCCTCCACGGTGCGGGTGCGCGACTATCGGGGCAAGCTTATCGTCCCCGGCTTCGTGGACACCCACCTGCACTACCCCCAGAGCGAGATGGTGGGCGCCTATGGGGAGCAGCTGCTGGAGTGGCTCAATCACCACACCTTCCCGACCGAGCGGCGCTACAACGATCTCGAGTATGCCCGCGAGATGTCCACCTTCTTTATCAAGCAGCTGCTGCGTAACGGCACCACCACGGCCCTGGTGTTTGGCAGCGTCCATCCCCAGTCGGTGGATGCCCTGTTCGAGGCGGCCAGCCGCATCAACATGCGCCTCATCGCCGGCAAGGTGATGATGGATCGCAACGCCCCGGACTATCTGCTCGACACCGCCGAGAGCAGCTACCGTCACAGCAAGGCGCTGATCGACCGCTGGCACGGCAACGGGCGCCTGCTCTATGCGGTGACCCCGCGCTTCGCCCCCACCTCGACCCCGGCGCAGCTGGAGGTGGCCTGCGCCCTGCGAAAGGAGTACCCCACCACCTATCTGCAGACCCATCTCTCCGAGAACAGGGACGAGATCGCCTGGGTCAAGTCCCTCTATCCCGCCCACAAGGGCTATCTCGATGTCTATGACAGCTTCGGCCTGACCGGCCCCAACTGCGTGTTTGCCCACTGCATCCACCTGGAAGAGCCAGAGTGGGCCTGCCTGCAGGAGACCGGCTCGACCATCGCCTTCTGTCCCACCTCCAACCTCTATCTGGGCAGCGGCCTGTTCCAGATGGACAAGGCGTGGAATCGCCAGATCCAGGTCGGCATGGGCACCGACATCGGGGCCGGCACCACCTTCAACATGCTGCAGACCCTCAACGAGGCCTACAAGGTGGCCCAGTTGCAGGGGCTTTGCCTCTCGGCGTTCCACTCCTTCTACCTCGCCACCCTGGGCGGGGCCCGCTCCCTCGGGCTTGACGATCGCATCGGCAGCTTCGCGGTGGGCAAGGAGGCCGACTTCGTGGTGCTCGACCCGGTCGCCACCCCGATGCAGCAGCTGCGCTACGACAACTCGACCGCCCTGCGTGACAAGCTCTTCGTGCTGCTCACCCTGGGGGACGATCGCACCATCTACCGCACCTATGTGGATGGTCAGTTGGTGCACGAGCGCGGCTAGACCCGTTTCGGGCAGGGGAGACCCTGCCCTTTTTCCATGGCCAGGTATCCGTCAGGCGAGTGATGGCGGTGGCGCCCTGCGCGCAAAAAACCGGCCGTCCCATTGAGGAACCAACCCACACAGGGTGAAGGAGTACCGTTATGTCAAACGCAAGTAGCAGGATGAAGGAGGCGCTGCCGGCCCAGGTGCCGGTGGCCGACTCGGGGCTCGATCGTTTCTTCAAGATCAGCGAGCGCGGGAGCAGTGTACGCCAGGAGGTGCTGGCGGGGATCACCACCTTCCTCGCCATGGTCTACTCGGTCATCGTGGTGCCGGGGCTGCTCGGCAAGGCGGGCTTTCCCCCCGGCGCCGTCTTCGTGGCCACCTGCCTGGTGGCCGGGGCGGGGTCGCTCTTGATGGGGCTGTGGGCCAACCTGCCCATGGCCATCGGCTGCGCCATCTCGCTCACCGCCTTTACCGCCTTCAGCCTGGTGCTGGGGCAGCAGATCCCCATTCCGGTGGCGCTTGGCGCCGTCTTCCTGATGGGGGTCATCTTCACCGCCATCTCGGTGACCGGGGTGCGCAGCTGGATCCTCAATAACCTTCCCATGGGGATAGCCCACGGCACCGGTATCGGCATCGGCCTGTTCCTGCTGCTGATTGCCGCCAACGGGGTCGGGCTGGTCATCAAGAACCCCCTCGAGGGGCTGCCGGTGGCCCTCGGCGGCTTTACCACCATGCCGGTCATGATGACCCTGCTGGGACTGGCCATGATCTTCGGCCTGGAGCGGCTGCGGGTGCCGGGCGGGATCTTGCTGGTGATCATCGGCATCTCGGTGATCGGCCTTCTCTTCGATCCGTCGGTCAAATACCAGGGGCTGTTTGCCATGCCGACCCTGGCCGACGAGCAGGGGCACTCCCTCATCTTCAGCCTCGACATCATGGGGGCCCTCTCGCCTTTGGTGCTGCCGAGCGTGCTGGCCCTGGTGATGACCGCCGTGTTTGACGCCACCGGCACCATACGCGCCGTGGCCGGGCAGGCCAACCTGCTCGACCAGGATGGCCACATCATCAACAACGACAAGGCGCTCACCTCCGACTCGGTGAGCAGCATCTTCTCGGGTCTGGTGGGGGCCGCCCCGGCTGCCGTCTATATCGAATCGGCCGCCGGCACCGCCGCCGGGGGCAAGACCGGGCTCACCGCCACCGTGGTCGGTGCCCTGTTTCTGATGATGCTGTTCCTCGCGCCGCTCTCCTACCTGGTGCCGGCCTATGCCACGGCGCCGGCCCTCATGTATGTGGGGCTCCTGATGCTGAGCAACGTCACCAAGCTCGATTTTAGCGATCTGGTGGGGGCCATGTCGGGGCTGCTGTGCGCCGTCTTTATCGTGCTCACCTGCAACATAGTGACCGGCATCATGCTCGGCTTCAGCGCCCTGGTGATAGGCCGTATCTGCGCCCGGGAGTGGCGTCTGCTCAACCCGGGCACCGTCATCATCGCCATCGTGCTGGTGGCCTTCTACGCCGGCGGCTGGGCCATCTAGCCCCGGTCACCGAGACGAGCCCGGCACCCGCCGGGCTCTCATTTTGATAGTTCCGGCTACCAGTTTGATAGCCAGCGAGGGGCCGCCGCCCCCGGCAGGCGAGGGGAGTGTCCCTTGCCTGCGGGCCAGATGGGATCCCCTTCACATTTGCGACGCCGGATCGGCCAACCCCGAGAGATGGGCGCACATCTTGCTGTTTTCACTCTTGGTTCTGGATTTTTCCCCCGGGAATAGAGGATGTAACCATGTCCATAGGATTACCCTTTCGGCGCGTCGACGCCCAGGCCAAGGTGACGGGGAGGGCGCGCTATACCGACGACTTCACCATGCTTGGCATGCGCCACGCCAAGTATGTGCGAAGCACCCTGGCCCACGGCCGGGTGACCGCCATCGACTGCAGCGAGGCCCTGGCCCTGCAGGGGGTGGAGGCGGTCTTCACCTGGCAGGATGTGCCCGACATCTGTTATCGCACCGCCGGCCACGCCTGGAATCTCGACGAGAGCAAGCGCGACGTGAAAGACCGCCGCCTGCTCACCGACCATGTGCGCCACTACGGGGACGGGGTCGCCATCGTGGTGGCCCGCGATCCCCTCACCGCCGAGAAGGGGGCGGCCCTGGTCAGGGTGACCTATGAGCCGCTGCCGGTGATGACCGATGCCCAGAGCGCCCTGGCCGAGGGGGCCGAGCCCATCCATCCGGGGGGCAACCTGCTGCGCCAGAGTCAGATCCGCGGCGGCGAGCCTGAGCAGGCCATCGAGGGGGCCCCGTTTCGCTGCCAGGGCCACTACGAGACCCCGGTGGTGCAGCACTGCCACCTGGAGTCGGTCACCTGTTATGCCTACATGGAGCAGCCGGGCCACCTGGTGGTGGTCTCGAGCACCCAGATCCCCCAGATAGTGCGCAGTCGGGTTGCCAAGTCCCTGGGCCTGCCCTGGGCCAACGTGCGGGTGGTCAAACCCTATGTGGGGGGCGGCTTTGGCAACAAGCAGGACGTGCTGGAAGAGCCGATGGCGGCGTTTTTGAGCTACAAGCTCGGGGGCGTGCCGGTCAAGGTCACCCTGAGCCGTGAGGAGTGCTTCCTCGCCTCGCGCACCCGCCACGGCTTTCATATGGACGGCGAGCTCGGCATGGACCAGGACGGCCGCCTGCTTGGCTACCGACTGGATGTGCTCTCCAACACCGGGGCCTATGCCTCCCACGGCCACTCCATCGCCTGCGCCGGGGCCAACAAGATAAGTTACCTCTATCCGCGCAGCGCCTTTGGCTATGACGCCCGCACCTTCTACAGCAACCTGCCCACCGCCGGGGCCATGCGTGGCTATGGGGCGCCCCAGGTGGTGTTCGCCCTCGAGTGCATGATGGACGACGCCTGCACCGCCCTCGGGCTCGATCCCCTGGCGGTGCGCCTGGCCAACGTGGCGCGCGAGGGGGACGTCAACCCGGTCAACCGGAAGACCATCTACAGCGCCGGGCTGCCCGAGTGCCTGCGCCGGGGGCGCGATCTCTTCGAGTGGGACAGGCGCCGCGCCGAGTGCCAGAGCCAGACCGGGCGGGTGCGCCGCGGGGTGGGGGTCGCCTGCTTTAGCTATGGATCCAACACCTATCCGGTGGGGGTGGAGATAGCGGGCGCGCGCATGCTGCTCAACCAGGATGGCTCGGTCAACCTGCAGATCGGCGCCACCGAGATAGGGCAGGGCTCGGATACCGTCTTCGCCCAGATGGCGGCCCAGACCTTAGGGGTCCCCTTCGAGCAGATCCGGGTCATCTCGACCCAGGACACCGACATCACCGCCTATGACCCCGGCTCGTTTGCCTCGCGCCAGAGCTATGTGGCCGCCCCCGCCATCCACGAGGCGGCGCTTCAGCTCAAGGCGCGCATCCTGGCGCTCGCTTCCCAGCTCTGCCATCAGGAGGTGGGGTCGCTGACCCTCATCGACGGCTATGTGGTGCTGGCCGGGGCGCCGGACAAGGTGCTGATGAGCGTGGCCGAGGTGTCGCAAAACGCCTATTACCACCTCTCCATCGGTGGCCAGATCACCTCGGAAGTCTCCCACAAGACCACCACCAACCCGCCGAGCTTTGGCTGCACCTTCGTCGATCTCAGCGTCGATCTGGACCTTTGCAAGGTCACCATTAACCGCATCATGAACCTGCATGACGCCGGTCAAATCCTGAATCCTGTGCTGGCCGAGGGGCAGGTGCACGGGGGCATGGGGATGGGCATAGGCTGGGCCCTGTTTGAGGAGATGATCATCGACCCCAAGAGCGGCGTGGTGCGAAACCCCAACCTGCTTGACTACAAGTTCCCCACCATCACGGACTTGCCGCCGCTCGAGTGCGACTTCGTGCAGACCTATGAGCCCCAGTCCGTCTATGGCCACAAGTCCCTCGGTGAGCCCCCCATCATCTCACCGGCCCCGGCCATTCGTAACGCCATCCTGATGGCGACCGGGGTGGCCATCAACACCTTGCCCATTACCCCCAAGAGCCTCTACCGGGCGTTTGTCCGCGCCGCTCTGATTGAGGAGGCCCCCCATGTTTGATATTCGCGCCTATCACAGGGCGACCAGCGTGGCCGAGGCGGTTGCGCTGCTCGGCGCTCACCCGGGCACCCGGCTGGTGGCCGGGGGCACCGACGTGATGATCCGCCTGCACCACCTGAGCGCCGACTATGGCGCCCTGGTGGACATTCACGAACTGCCCGAGCTGCGCGGCATCCGCGAGCTGAGCGATGGCACAGTGCGCATCGGCTCGGGCACCACCTTCACCGAGATCATCGAAAGCGAACTGGTGCGCCGGCGCATCCCCATGCTGGCCGAGGCGGCCGCCACCATCGCCGGCCCCCAGATCCGCAACGTCGCCACCTACGGGGGCAACCTCTGTAACGGCGCCACCAGCGCCGACTCGGCCGCCCCCTCTCTGGCACTGGAGGCGCGCCTCGAGATAGCCGGCCCCGAGGGGACCCGCCTCATTCCCCTGGCGGGCTTTCACACCGGCCCCGGCCGGGTGGCCCTGGCCCCGGACGAGGTGCTGGTGGCCATTCATATCGCCCCCGATCCCGGTGCCGGGGTGGGCAGTCACTACTTCAAGTACGCCATGCGCGATGCCATGGATATCGCCACCATCGGCTGCGCCGCCTGGTGCCGTATCGGCGAGGGGCGCATCCTGCAGCTGCGTCTGGCCTATGGGGTGGCGGCGCCGACCCCCATTCGCACCCCCCACGCCGAGGCGCTGGCCGAAGGGGCCCCGCTGACCGACGCGACCCTGGCTGCCATCGCCCGCGCGGTGGAGGCCGACGTGGCCCCGCGCTCCTCCTGGCGGGCGGAGAAAGATTTTCGCCTTCACCTTATCAAGACCCTGGCCGAGCGGGTGGTGCGCTGCGCCATCACCCGGGCCGGGGGGGAGATCCTCTGATGCATCCACAAACCTGTGCCCAGCTCGATATCGAGTGCGAGATCAACGGCAAACCCTACCGCTACTCGGTGCCCCCCAGCCTCTCCTTGCTCCACCTGCTGCGCTCCCAGGGGCTTATCAGCGTCAAGGAGGGGTGCAGCGTCGGCGAGTGCGGCGCCTGCACGGTGCGGGTCGACGGGGTCGCCATCGACAGCTGCATCTACCTGGCGGTGTGGGCCAACGGCAAGTCCATTCGCACCGTGGAGGGGGAGGAGAAGGACGGGGAGCTCTCGCCCCTGCAACAGGCCCTCATTGACGAGGGGGCCGTGCAGTGCGGCTTCTGCACCCCGGGCCTGGTGATGGCCGGGGCCGCCCTGCTCGACAAGAGCGCCCGTCGCCCCCTGACCGAGGAGGAGATCCGCCGAGGTCTCGCCGGTAACCTCTGCCGCTGCACCGGCTACCAGAATGTGGTGCGTGCGGTGCAGCGCTGCTGTCACAAAAAATGAGCACTCGGGTCGGCCGGGCACCCCCGGCCGACGCTTTCGTGATCCCGACCGAAGTCATCCTTGCCCGGTTGGCATAGGATAGGGCCGCGATGACACCCACCAGCGACGACAGAGTAAGGATGTTCGAATGACCTCGTGTGGCCCCCGTTTTCCCCTGATGCAGATCCAGCCCACCATACTGCGCTTTGCCAAGATGCTCGGCAGCGTGTTGCAGCTGGAGGTGGAGATAGTGGACGCCAGCCTGGTGCGGGTGGCCGGCACCGGCCCCTATGGCTGCGGCTTCGGCCGCGAGCTGGCGGGGGATTCGCGGCTGCTGCGCTACGTCATCGACAACCAGTGCGAGAAGGTGGTGATCCAGACCAGCGACGATCCGGTCTGCCGTGGTTGCAGCCACAAGGAGGAGTGCCGTGAGCGCGCCTTTTTGGGGGTGCCCATCATGGTGGACGAGGCGTGCGTCGGGGTGATCAGCCTGGTGGCCTTCAACGGCGAGCAGCAGGCGCGCCTGCGGGACAACCTGCAGGAGGTGAGCGACTATGTGCGCCACATCTCCACCATGCTGGTCTCCAATCTGGTACGCGGTCGCGGCTATGGGGACGGGGTGGACAAGCTGCTGCTCTCGCTCACCGGCAGCATGGATCAGGGCTGTTTGCTCCTAAACGATCGCAACCAGGTGATCCACGCCAACCCGCCGGCCCTCAAGCAGCTCAACGTGGCCAAGGAGCAGCTGCTCGGCCGCACCCTGACGGTGCGCCCCTTGACCTTCGCCCAGAGCGGCCTCACCGGTCATCTGCAACACATCCTGAGCTGGAGCGATCGCCAGGAGCTCATCATAGGGCAGCTGCATCCGGTGCAGGATCAGCAGATCTTCCTGATGGCCTTTCACCAGTCCCACGCCGCCCTCACCGCCCCCCCCGAGCAAGATGCCCGGCTCGAGCCCCTCATCGGCGAGAGCAAGTCCATGCGCCATCTCAAGCACCTGCTTCAGCGCATTGCACTCAGCCCCTCGAGCGTGCTGATCACCGGGGAGAGCGGCACCGGCAAGGAGGTGGTGGCCCGCGCCGTGCACCGCCTGAGCCCGCGCCACGACAAACCCTTTATCGCCATCAACTGCGCCGCCATTCCCGAGCAACTGCTCGAAAGCGAGCTGTTTGGTTATGTCAAAGGCTCCTTCACCGGCGCCTCGAGCGGCGGCAAGCAGGGGCTGATTCAGGCCGCCCACCAGGGCACCCTGTTTCTCGACGAGATTGGGGACATGCCGCTTACCATGCAGGCCAAGCTGTTGCGGGTGCTGGAGCTGCGCGAGGTGACCCCCATCGGCGCCAGCCGCCCGGTGCCGGTGGATATTCGGGTCATCGCCGCCACCCATCAGCAGCTCGAGACCTTTATCGACGAGGGGAAATTTCGCGAAGATCTCTTCTATCGCATCAACGTGGTGCCCCTGCACCTGCCCCCATTGCGCGATCGCCACGGGGACGTGGAGCTGCTCACCCACCATTTTCTCAACCTGCACACCAACCGCATCGGCATCGTCTACCCCGGCCTCACCGAGGAGGTGATGGACCTGCTCAAGGGGTATCGCTGGCCCGGCAACGTGCGGGAGCTTAGCAACCTCATCGAATACCTGGTCAACGTCATCCAGTCCGGCGAGGTGATTGAGAGCTCCTTGCTTCCCCCCAACATCATTCGCAACCAGCAGGGCCAGGAGCGCTCCGGCGCTGCCCCCTCCCGGACCCCGAGCCCCCTTCATCAAGACGCCCCCCATCCGGCATCCCCTGCGCCGGGGGAGCGCCCCCAGTGGCCCGCATCGGCCGAGACCGATGCCCCCCAAGCCGAGAGTGGCCTCGAGAGCATGGAGCGGCAGATGATAGAGGAGACCCTCTCGCGCCTTGGCAACAAGAAGCTGGCCGCCCAGGCCCTCGGCATCGGCATCGCCACCCTCTATCGCAAGATAAAGAAGTATGAGATTGCGTGATGGCCAGCTTGTGACTGTGCCGAGACAACGACAGCGCCCCCTGATGGGGCGCTTTGCATCGTATCTTAACGCTCTGTCTGCAAAATGAGTTCGCGATAGCTGTCGGGGATATTGGCGATGTCGCCGCCCGATGCGCACACCTGCTCCAGATTGGTCAACCTGGTCAGGCGGATGGTTGAGCCAAATCCCTGCGCCGTAAACCCGCGTAACACAGTGGGCAGGTTAATTGCAGGCCCCAGCTCGAGCAGCCAATAGAGACGGTTATCACCTGGGCTTGCCACCACGCCGGTCTGATCGTCGCTTAGGCTCGAGCGAGGGCGCTTTTGGCAGGAGAGAATGGGCCAGACTCGGCTTACCTCCCGGGTTTTGCCATCGGCGGCGAAGGTGGCAACCGCCAGATAGCGGATCTCCTCCATCAACTGGTCATCGTAGCGGGTCGCTATGGTGGTGACCGGGGTGTGATACCAGCGAGCCGCGCCTGTGAGGAAACCATCGAAATAGGTGGTCGCACGCGAGCCACCCAGATCGGCGGTAGGAATAATCAAGGTGAGATCCGTATGGCGTAACTGCTGCATCCCCAGCATGGCGATCCGGCTTGGCTCTTCCAGGTAGAAATGACCGGTGTGAATGGCGGGAGGGTAGCGGGTTGTGCCATCGCCGAGCTTGGCTTCGAGAAACGAGTGAAGCCAGCGGGAGCCGCTCTCGTCAGAGGAGGGCAGCAGGGCAAAAGCGCCGATCCCGATCTTCTCGATTTCGTTCTGATAAGGGTTGCGCTGCCCACTTGCCTGACTCATAAACCCCGGGTAGAGGGCGAAGGCTCCGAAGGTGGGTCGGCTCGGTATGCTGATCCCTTCTTGCCGATAGAGCAGGGCATCGCGATAGCGGTGCATCTGGTTAATTGCATCATCGGGGACTCGGTCCCTCGGGTCAGCGTCTGGTCCGCTTTGCACCCGGTATTTGGCATCGAACAGCCAGATAAAGGTTTCACCACGACCCGTGCTGGCTTCGATCAAAATATCCGGTTTCTGGGGGACCAGCAGGGCGTGCACCGGCTGGTTTTCTTTGTAGAACTTGGGCTCGTGGGCCAGCTTGACCCGAATATCATCCTCTTTGCGCCAGAACTCCCAGCAATACTTCATCCCCTCGGCGAGTCGGGTATCCCACCCGTCGCGAGTGAAGTTGAAGGTGGGCGTCTTCACCTCGATAAAACCCAGCGCCTGAATGATTCGGCGTACTTCGAGCACGCACCAGAGCTCGTAGAGTTGATCCATGCTGCGAACGCCGGCCACCGCATCGTTCCCCATGGCTTCGAGATAGAGGCGCAGTTGCTGCCAGATCCGGTACACGGTGCTATAGCCACTCTTTTGTTGCAGCACCAGCGACTCGCGGTGCAAGACACTGGCCGGGCCTATGTCTCGCATCAAAGGGTGCGCCAGTGCCTGCTCGAGCGGTTTGCCCCATGCCTTGAGTCGAGCGAAGAAGGCCTCGGAGAGCAGCGAGTGATCCCCCTGCCGGTTCAAGTGCTGCAACATGCGCAGGGTTCGCTCCAGCACAAACTTGATAAAGCGGTTTTCTGGTGTGTCGGTGGTGAGCTGTTTGCGCTCGATGCGGTATCTGCGCTCTATGCCGGCATCGAGATCCTGGCGGATCTGCTCGGCCAGCCTGGGCTTGGGTGGCCGCTTCATCCGGGTGGCAAGCAGATGCTCGGTTTTGCTCTGTAACCGGCTGTGTGGTGAGTTGATGATGTGGCGAACACCCCGCTCCAGCTCTTGATGCAACGCCTCGAAATGGGCCAGCCATAGCAGCGGGAAAGGCTCGGCCATGCGCTGGCTGCGCCCACCCTGCTGGCTGGTGGCGCTGTTGATCGTAAAGCGCCAGTAGGGGTAGTGCTTGTCCAGCGCCTGGTGGATCAGGGGCAGATCCCGCTGGATATCCAGTTTGACCGGGTAGACGTCAAACCAGAGGGTCAAATGAACTCGCTCCGCATTACCCGAAGCCGATGCCGGCTGATAAGAGAAGGGGAGGGCAAGCGATCCCACCTCGTTACCGGTATTGAATCCACCGAGGAGCTCTTGCACCCCCCGCCGGCTTTTAAAGCGAAACGACTCACAGATCCGTTGCAGATGGTGTTCGAGCCGAGGGGCATCTTCTTCCTCGGCAACCTTGTTGTGAAACTCCCACTCGAAGTCGTAAAAGCAGTTTTCAAAGAGCAGGGGTGCCGGCAGCGCCAGTGAACAGAGCGGCTGGCCTTCGGATTGCTCGGGTAGTGCCAGCGTCTTCCCCCGGATGTCGATCCGAGCGAGCGTCAGGGGGGACGAGAAGCGCACGGTGGACGGCGTATCGACCTGCTGGTCGACGGTCAGGCCAAATTCGTCCCCCTTTTGCTGGTGGTTCTCCAACGTGGTTTGTAACTGCGCAGCGCGAGTCTCGTCCGTCTTGGGGTTGGCGTAGACTCGCAAGGTCCAGTCATGGCTTGTCAGGGTAAACAGACACTCCATCTGTGCCTCCTTACGGCCAGTAGCTGGTAAAGCACTGTTTCTCGAGCCGCTCTTTCATCCATGCCAGCTTCTTCTTGCTGCGGCAGGGGACAAGGTGGGGCGCCGGGGCCGGTGTTGCCTCGGCCACGCTATCGCCAAGCCGGCTGTTAAAGAGATCGGGGCGTAGCCCGTCCCAACAGGCGCCAAAGTGTTTCTGTAGCACCTCTTCGAGTTCGCAGAGGAGATTATCCGGTGCACTGGCGCCGGTGTCGGCCCGGTGGCTGCGCAGCTTGTCGCTATCCCCTTCAATTCGGGGCAACACCTTGCACATCATAAAGTCATCCCAGATGGCAATGAGGTGGGCTTTATCGGCAGGGCGGTGGGCCAGCAGGGCCAGCATCAGCTCGTTCAGGGCACGATAGGCCAGTTCGAACGGACTCTTTTCCAGCACGGTATTGACCGCCTTGAGAAAGTCGACGCTGCTTTGCTTGTCCTCATTGAGGGCCGGATCGTCGACAATGGCTCGCCCGTCAGACCAGAGGGGATAGCCCAGTATGTTGGGTTGCAGTTGGGGGGCGAAGTAGTGATCGAAGTTGTTGGGAAAGAACTCGTTAAAATCGAAAGTGAGGGCCCGGTCAATGACCTTGCGGGAAAAACCGTGGGTGGTCTCGTCCATATTGACGGTGCCGGCCACCATCAGGTTAAAGGGCAGCGCAATGCCGTATCGACAAAAATGCTCCCATATCTTGGCGTGCAGAGAATTATTCAGGTCCAGCTGCCACTGTGTTGCCAGTAACTGACGGGCTGCATCATCTAATTGCTGGTTAAGGACATTGGCCTTGAGCAAGGGGGCGCACTCGTAGATATGGTCGTATTCTGAATCCGTGGCCTCGTTATATGCGGCCACATCGGTAGCGGTCAGCCAGTGGCGGGTCTCGATAATCGAGAGATAGTTGGCGAAATATTGTTCAACCGGTGCCAGGTTCATCTCGTCGAGGCAGAGCCAGAAGGGGGGGATTTGTTCCAGATGTGCCTGAGTCAGACCGATTTTTCCATCACCCCTGACCTCGCCGGTTTGTTCGAATATATGGACCCAGGACTTGACAATAAAATCGATAACAGGTGTGGTGACATACTCTTTTTTTCCGCTTAGTCTGGAGACATAACCCAGCAGATCGGAAGGCTCGTGCCAATCAGGGCGAACGGGGACCAGACAATAGTTGTCCTGGCCTTTCTGATTCGCCGCTTGCTCACGAACAAAGCGTGTTTTACCTGTGCCGGAAATACCGGCTAGTAATAGGAATGGTTTGTGTAAAACGTTTCCCTTTGTGCTCTCTTGGTCAGTTTGAAATTCCTCAGTTTGCACTATTTTTTTCAAAACCGCGATGTTCCAAGGTTTCCAACGTTGTTCCTTCCCCTTACCTATTTTAAGTAGCGCGCCAGTCCGTTCTAATAAATGTAACATTAGAGCTAGCCTTCTGCTAGCAACAGATGGAATTTCCAGGCCATTGAAGCCATTAAACTCTAATGCGTCACCTTCCCTTTCTCTATAATTTCTTACTATGCCATAATATATTTCATTTATTTGCAGTGCTTTTTCTATTTTTAAGAAAGCATTACTTATTTCAACAAAGGGTTTTTCTTTATTCTCTTCATAATGAGATACAAAGTCGATCCAGAAGTTCACCTCACTAACTTTTTTTGATAACAGAGAGTTTCCTTTCTCTGTTACATGGAACGTTTGGTCGAAACTGGCTACGCCAGTTATTGACCAAGGTTTTGAAAAGTCTCTGAAATATGGTCTGAAGGACGCACCATCATGACTCCTCCAGGTTAAAGAAGGGATGTTTTTCTCGAGTTCATCATAAATGGATGAACTCTCATTATATACATACTCTCCTTCGTGTTCTTTTATTATTTGTAGTGTCTTAAACCATATATCCGCAGCCCATGCACCTTCTGCACCATCATCAATTTTCGTCCAGTGTTCATATTTCATCTATTTTTTCCAAAAACAAATGTTGTAGTGATAGCTCATCGATAAGATCAGAAAATGACTTTCTATCACGATCAAAAAATACACTTGCAATTTCTCTAGCTATCATTGCTGACAAGAGTGGGGGAACTGCGTTTCCAACTTGACGAATCGGGTGCCTAGAGGTACCAGAAAATTCCCACCAATCAGGAAATGTTTGCATTCTAGCCGACTCTCTAGGCGTTACTTCGCGAGGTTCAAATGGATGAACGTGACCTTTCCCTCCGCCCTTATCAGAGCCGACAATAATAGTAAAGCTGGGCCTTTGTGGGTGTAGTTTATTGATTCTTGTTTTAGGATCGCGCTCGCCATATTCTAAAGATGAATATCTTTGAATTATTCTTTCGCTATGCTTTCTTCCTGTATGATTTGCTATTTCATGCCCCATTTTTGGTAACAAGCGTAGGCCATCAGCGACAGTTCTATAAGCAAGTTTATTGCTGTTATTATCACTACACACGGGCTCGATTGAGCCTATCCTCTTGCCGTATTTATTTCCAATGATAAAAACTCTGTCTCTAAATTGTGGCACGCCAAAATCCGCCGCATTTAATCTGAATACGGATAGCTCATAAGTGAGACCATCTTTCGGGTTGCGTAATTTTTGACATAGCTCTTCAAAAACACTACCTCCATCAATGGTTAGTATCCCGTAAACATTTTCAAAAAAGAATGCCTTAGGCTCTAAATCTGATAGCAGCCTTAAATACTCATACGCTAATAGTCCACGGGGGTCTTCTTTCCCTTTTCTTTTACCAAAAACACTAAATGCTTGACAGGGTGGGCCCCCAGCCAATAGGTCTAACTCACCGACAGAAAGGTTGGTTTGGCTTAGAATGAAACTAGCATCTAGCTCTCGAATGTCCTTCTGAATTATAATGGCTTCAGAGAGCATCTTTTTATTTAATTTATAGCATCTTTTTTTATTTTCATTTAAAGTTATACAACTATGCTCATCGATATCAGTTGCGAATACAGTGTTAAATCCAGCAGCCTCAAGCCCCAAATCTAATCCACCACCACCAGTAAAAAGCGATACGACTTTTGGTGGGTTTTTTGTTGTCTTATGCATTTTAAATTCTACCTACGAATACGAACCACTCACTAATCAATATTTCAACTTTAGTTGAATTACCAATGGATGTCATTTTTATTAGCCCATGCTTTTCCATCTTTTTTAATGTTCGACAAACATTGCTAATTGCACGCCCTGAAAAGCATGCTAATTCAGTAAGTGATTTTGGTTCTTGTTCTCTTACACATTTCAATAATTTTTGATTTTCAGGCGATAAAACATTCGCCAAAGATTTTAATGAGTCAAACCATATATCTACAGATGTATCTGATACGTCAGTTTGCCCACGTATACCGATAACACAACGCTTACTTTCTGATGAACTCATAATCAATTTAACTGTATGCATATACATGGCTTTTTGAATGTTATCACCTGATGATAAAAGAGCAAGCATTTAATAGCGAACTAGTCTGCCGGGGAGTGATGTGTATAAAATGCTCACAACGCTTAACATTATGTTTTTAATAGCTTTTATATTGAAATTTCTAACTCGATGATGGGGATCTCCCAGCGCTCGCTGCGCATTCCGGGTTGGAAAACCTCTTTCTCCTGCTCTTTGCGCCGCTCAACCAGGGCGATCACTCGTGCTTCGCGGATGGTATTCATATCGAACCGCCAGGTCTCTTCTCCTTGCTGGGATAGGTGGGCTATCTCGTGGCTCTGGTGATAGACGTGAAGCTTGTTGTTTTTATCGGGCAATCTTACGAACAGTCTTCGTTCTTTTGGACCTGCCATGTCTCTGTCAGAGCCAGTGCTCCAGCTAAACCAGCTTCTTGGACTCATCGCCGCCCGGGCTCCTTGGTGCCCAAGCAAAGAGCCACCTTCCGGTGGCTCTTGTGGTGATGGCTTAGCAGGCGCTCTGTGGCTCTGCGCGCCTCTCCTGCCGGGGTTGATGGTCACTCATCCTGTCGATGCGCACCGCCGCGACCTTGAACTCGGGGATCTTGGCGTGGGGGTCGGTGGCATTGATGGTGAGCCGGTTGGCCGGCGCCTCGGCGAAGTGGAACGGGATAAAGACTACCCCCGGCTGCATCCGCTTGGTGACGAAGGCGGGCAGCTCGATATGGCCGCGCCGGCTGGTGACCCTCACCCGCTCGCTGTTGCCAATGCCCAGACGCTGTGCATCCACCACGCTCATCATCACCCGCGGGCCGGCGAGCTTGTCGAGCCCTTTGGTCTTGCGGGTCATGGTGCCGGTGTGGAACTGCTCGAGCAGGCGCCCGGTGGTGAGCACCATGGGATAGGTCTCGTCGGGCAGCTCGGCGGCGTAGCGAAACGGCGTTGCGACCATCTGCCCCTTGCCACGGGTGAACTGCCGGGTGTGCAGCAGCCGGGTGCCCTCGGGGGCGGCGTCGTTGCAGGGCCACTGCAAGCCGGCCGGGCCCACCTTGTCCCAGGCGATGCCGGCATACTGCGGGGTGACCCGGCAGATCTCCTTGGTGATCTCGGCCACGCTCTGGTAGTGCCAGTCGCCCCCCATGGCGTTGGCGATCTGCTGGATGATCCACCCGTCTTCGCGCGCCTGCCCCGGCCCCTTGATGGCGGGGGAGAGGCGCTGCACCCGCCGCTCCGTGTTGGTGAAGTGGCCGCTCTTCTCGGCAAAGGAGCAGGAGGGGAGCACCACGTCGGCGAGCTGGGCGGTCTCCGAGAGGAAGATATCCTGCACCACCAGGAAGTCGAGGCGCCTTAGCCCCTCGATGACATGGTGCTGATCCGGATCGCTCAGCACCGGGTTCTCGCCCATCACATAGAGCCCCTTGATGGTGCCGGCGCAGGCCGCATCGATGGTTTCGGTAAGGGTGAGGCCGGGCCTGGTGGATAGCCAGGGGGCCTGCCAGGCGGCCACGAAGCGGGCGTGCGCCTGTGGGTCATCCACCTTCTGATAGCCGGGGAAGTTGTTGGGCAGGGCACCCATGTCGCAGGCCCCCTGCACGTTGGACTGACCGCGCAGGGGGTTGATGCCGCCCCCCTCGATGCCGATGTTGCCGCACAGCAGTTGCAAGTTGGCGATGGCCCGCACGTTGTCGTGGCCCGTGGTGTGCTGGGTGATCCCCATGGAGTAGTAGACGGCGGTGCGCTTGGCGGTGCCGATAAGCCGCGCCAGCTCCATCACCTGCCCGGCGGGCACGCCGGTGATAAGGGCCACCTTGTCCGGGGCATAGTCGGGGGAGAGCACCTCGGCCTTGAGCGCCTCAAACCCCTCCACCCGCTCGGCGATATAGCCCTTGTCGTGCCAGTCGTGCCGGATGATCTGCTGCATGATGCCGTTGAGCAGCATCACGTCGGTGCCGGGGCGCTGGGCCACATAGAGGCTGGCGTGATCGGCCATCCCGATCCGCTTGGGGTCGGCCACCACCAGGCGCGCCTTGCCCGAGCGCACCACCTGCTTGATGCGCGAGCCGATGACGGGGTGGGCCGCCGAGGTGTCGGATCCGATGATAAAGATGAGATCCGAGTGATCGATGCTGGGGATGTCGTTGGTCATGGCGCCGCTGCCAAGGGATGCCTCCAGCCCGGTGACGGTAGAGGCGTGGCACAGGCGGGCGCAGTGATCCACGTTGTTGGTGCCGAGCTCCCGGCGCATCAATTTCTGGAACAGGTAGTTCTCTTCGTTGGTGGTCTTGGCCGACGAGAACCCCGCCAGGGCGTCGCTGCCCTGCTCGGCCCTGATGGCGCCAAAGCGCTCGGCCACCAGGGCGATGGCCTCTTCCCAGCTGGCGGGCACCAGCTCGCCATGTTTGCGGACAAGCGGCGTGGTGAGGCGCTCCTCGCTCTGGATAAAGTCAAAGCCAAAGCGCCCTTTCACGCACAGCAGCCCCTGATTGACCGGTGAGTGGCGATTCCCCTCCACATAGCGGATGCGGTTGTTCGCCTCATCGACGTAGAGGGTGACGCCGCAGCCCACCCCGCAGTAGGTGCAAATAGTATTGACCGGCGTGAGCAGCTTGGTGCGCCCCTGGGACTTGTGGCGGGCATCGACCAGAGCGCCGGTGGGGCAGGCCTGCACGCAGGCGCCGCACTGCACGCAGCGGGAGTCCCCCATCGCCACGCCCACCTCGCACTGCGGCCGGGTCGAGAGGGTGCCATCGCTGTTGTTGGCAAAGCGCAGCACCCCTTGCACCGCCTGCTCGTTGCACGCCTGCACGCACTGGCCGCAGCCGATGCAGCGGTTGGCATCGAACACGATAAATTCGCTGCTGTTATCCACCGCAAACTTCTGGCACTCACGGGTATCGAGGGCGCTCTGATCGACCTGGTATTCGGTGGCATAGTCACGCAGGGCGCAGTCGGTGTTGGCCTGGCAGCCGCACTCGAGGCAGCGGCTTGCCTCGGCCCGGGCGGCGGCGTCGTCAAAGCCCTGCTCCACCTCGGCAAAGCTCCCGGCCCGCTCGCCCAGATGGGGCATGATGGCGCGGGCGATCTTTTTCAAGTGGGCGAACTGGGCGGGGTCGACCTGCTTGAGGGAGGGGGCCTTGCTGGCGTTGAAGGGGCGCACCGGGTCGACCATAGTGCCATGCAGGAAGTGGTCGATGGCCAGCGCCGCCTTGCGCCCGTCGGCGACCGCCTCGATGGCGGTGGCCGGGCCCCGGCGCAGATCGCCGATGGCAAACAGGTTGTGGTGGCCGCTGTGCATGGTCTCGGGGTGGGATGCCAGGGTCTGCCAACGGGTGAAGGGGAGCGGCATAAACTCCCGCTCCATAAAGCTCAAGTCCGGCTTTTGCGACACCGCCGCGATGACGGTGTCGAACGCCTCGACCATAAACTCGCCGGTGGGCTCGGGGCGGCGGCGGCCGGAGGGATCGGGCTCGCCGAGGGCCATCTTCTCGAGACGCACCTGACAGACGCGGCCCGTTTCATCGGCCAGGTTCTCCACCGGATTGGTGAGCATCAAAAAGCGCACCCCTTCGTGCTCCGCCTCGTCGATCTCATAGGCCTCGGCGGGCATCTCGGCGCGGGTGCGGCGATAGATAAGGGTGGTCTCGGCCCCGAGGCGCACCGCGGTGCGGGCGCAGTCGATGGCGGTATTGCCGCCGCCTATCACCGCCACCCGTTTGCCGGTGGTGAGGCGCTGCTCCAGCATCCGATCCTTGAGGTAGTCGACCCCGAGATAACAGCCTTCGAGAGTACTGCCCGGGTACTCCATGGGTACCGCCTTGGAGGCGCCGACCGCCAGACAGACGGCATCGTACTCCTGGCACAGGGCCGAGAGGCCGAGATCGTGCCCCAGCCGCACCCCGGTGTGGATCCGCATGCCACTTTGGCACATCAAGGCGATCTCCTGATCGAGGATCCCCTTGGGCAGGCGGTACTCGGGGATGCCGTAGCGCAGCCAGCCGCCGGCTTCGGGCATCGCCTCGAAGAGATCCACCTCGAACCCCTCATAGCCCAGGTAGTAACCGCAGGTGAGTCCCCCCGGGCCGCTGCCGATGATGGCCACCCGCTTGCCCTTGGCGGGCTTTTTCTCGGGCTGCCAGGGGTCGGCCAGATCCAGATCGGCGGCGTGGCGCTTGAGCTGGCGGATGGCCAGCGGCTCATCCACCAGGGCGCGGCGACACTCTGCCTCACAAAACGCCGGGCAGACCCGGCCGATGGAGAGCGGCATGGGCAGGGTCTGCTTGATGACGGCGGTGGCCGCCCGGTGATCCCCCATGGCGATATGGTGCAGGTAAGACTGGATATCCACCCCGGCCGGGCAGGCCCGCTGGCAGGGGGCCTCGCAGTCGGCGTAGTGATCCGAGAGGATGCGCCCCAGGGCCGATGTGCGGTGGGCGCTGAGCGCCGCCGAGTCGGTGGTGATCACCATCCCCTCGACCGGATGGGTCTGGCAGGCGCGGCGGATGCCGGCGCCGGCTATCTCGACGGCGCAGAGATCGCAGGGGGCCTTGGGGTCGTGCGGGTGGTCACCGCACAGGGAGGGGATGTCTACATGGTGCTGTTTGGCAATCTGGAGCAGGGTGTGGCTCGGATCAACGGCCAGCCGGGCTCCATCGAGAGTGACAGTGAGCATGGCGTGGGGTACTCGGGTTAGGTCGCAGAAAATGCTGCATCTGGCAGGGCCAGCAGGGAAGGCGAAGGAGGATCGCCGAGTGTGGCCCCCACCATAGCAAAGGTGGGCGGTAGCAAGATTTGATTCCGGACAGGTTATGGGCGCAAAAGGAAAACGGTTTCATCGCCCCGGGATCCGGATCGCGCGCTTTTCCCTCGGGGGAAGTCTTTCACGGGAATAGAAGGGCAGGGGTTGTCGCGCGCGTTTAATATTATTGATCCCGGTCAATCTTGAATTATGAAATTAAAAACAGAGAGGTCAGCAATAGGTGAATACGATGGAGGTAATAGAAAATTACCGGGTTATTTAATTTCCCTCATCCCCTATGGTGTGTAAAAAGGGGGTGATGATGATTATTTATGGGAAATATGGCGGCGTGGCGCTGCGGGCCGTTCATCTGATGGTGCAAAACCACTATGGCCATGGGGCCGCCTGGGATATGGCCATCGCCGAGGCCTTCGGCGAGCAGGGGAGTGTCAGGTATAAAAACAACCCCAGGGTGACCTTTCTGACCCTCTGCAGCCTGGGGGTGGTGGGGTGCATACTCCCTTGCGGCTATGACGCCGCCCCCAAGACCCGGGCCCATGTGCTGCGTGCCCTCGAGCTTCTCGCCCGGCGTGAGCCGACCACCCCCATCAACCCCGACCTCCTGTGGCAAGAGGTGATCGCAAAGGATAAGGGAAAGGCCAAGCATAACAATCAGATGGATGTGGTGCTGACGCTCTGGTCGGCCCGCATCATCGAGCTGGGCGGGCACGGCTTTGCGCTCAGTCCCGAGGGGATATAGGAAGCCAGGGTGACCCCTGGCTTTCGGTGATCACTTCACCCGGATCAGGGTATCGCCATCCGTGTGGGCGAAGGGCTTGCCATAGACCTGCAGGCTGGTGGTCTGGCTGTAGGTGATGCGATCCGGGGTGGAGAGATCCAGGGTCATGGCGAAGTCGGTGGTGCTGTCGTTGGCGGTCATATAGCTGCTCTCGGCGATGCCCCGCTTGCCCACGCCAAACGCTATCTTGCTGCCCACCTTCCCCTCTGTGGTGATGCAGACCGCGCGTGGAATGCAGAAGCTGTTGTAAATCATCTGGTTTTTCTTGTCATAGATCAGGTAGCCGCGCTGGTCATGAAACTTGCCGTTGTCGCGCTTTCGAAAGACCTCCTGCTTGTAGTACATGGCGACCAGGTACTGATCGCTGGCGTTTTTGGCATCGGCCGCCGGCTCGAAGGTGATGGTCTCGTAGTAGGGCTCGACCGCCGGCCCCCCCTTGCCCACCTTGCTGCCCTCCTGGCCCGGGGCCACGTCGACCCCCCCCGCATCCACGCTCTTCCAGGTGCCGGCCAGGTGGGCCAGGGGGCCGAAGTCGAGGCCATTGATCATCGTCTCTGACTGCGCGTGTGCCAGGGTGGCGCCCGCCAACAAGATGGCCGGGATAATATAGTTGTTCATCATAACTCCGTTGGATTTCATTATTTATAATGGTGCTCTGGTGAGCCGAAGACACCATATCCACCGGAGAAAAACAGCGTCAATCGACAATTTCAGTGCGCGTCGATTTATGTGAAATCGGGTTTGCTTTTAAGGGGGGTAAATAAACCAATGTTGATGCAGGGCAAATTTGAATTTTTAAATAAAGAATCCACGTTTGCGATGGATCAATATTAACGTTCAGGCCGGGGTGCGCAGCGGTGGGCCGCCGTGACGGCCCCTCGGTGCCTCAGAGACGGGAGGCGAAATGGTGGTTCACCAACTTGATGAAGTTGCGCTTGCGCTTGTGCTCGGCCGCCAACGCCTCGAGCTGTTGGTTAAAGAGCTCCTGCTGCCCCTTGTCATCCCCCAGGGATTGCTCGCACTGGCGCAGGGCCGCCACCGCCTGCTCATACCCCTCATTGTGACCGCTCGCCACATAGCTGGCGGCCACCCGGAAGCAATAACCGATGGCCAGCAAGGGATCGGTTGGCGTTATCTTGTCGGCCAGGGTGAGCAGCAGCCGTGGGCTTATCTTGTGCGTGGCCACCCAGTTGCAGGCATCGTGTAGCCGCTCCTGATCCAGATAGAAGTGCACCAATGCATCATGGGGCTGGGGGGAGTAGACGACCTGCTTCACGGCGGCCCGCTCCTTGAGGTGCTGCTCGACCCAGGGCAGCAGGGTCTCATCGTGCCACTCCAGTTGCTGCTGTAGCTGGCGCAGTTGCTCGAACCCTTCAACATGGGGACGCCGCTCAAACCTGCCCCTGGCCAGCCGCCATGCCCGCGCCTTGTCCCCCAGGGCGATAGAGAGGGCAATGTCCGCCTCGTCACAGGCGTCGGTTTCATAGGGCGGCTGCGCCTGCTTGCGCGCCTTGGCGAGCCAAAACTCCCCCTCCAGCGGCTCGCCATGGTCGCAGCACAAGGCGCACAGCTCGAGCCAATCCCGGGTGGTGCTGGCGATGCTGGCCAGCACGGTCAGTTCGCGGCGCCAGTCGCCCACGGCACGGGCAGCCTCCAGCAAGGGGTGAGCATAGCGCTGCAGCGTCCACTCATACCCATAACCCGGCTCTCGCGCCGCCAGCAGGCTGGCGAGTTTTTCCTCGCAGCGCGCCAGAAAGAGCGCACTGTGCACCAGATCGCCGAAGGCCTCCTCGTCGGGGAAGATATCGCTGGGCTGCTCGAGCAGGTGAGTAAAGAGCCAGTCGACCTTGTCACTCTCTGACCAGGAGAGGCGGGCGAAGAGGGCGGGCAGGCGTGTGCACATGGCCTCCTCCAGCTCGACGCGCTCGCCATTGGAGTCATCAACCTGCTGCAGCACCAGATTGAGTCGCTCAAGCGCATACCAGGTCAGTGCCCATCTGGGCTCGAGCGGCAGGGCGTCGGTGCTCTCCCAGATCGCTTCAAACAGCGCTTCGGCCTCGCGAAAGTAGTCGCGCACCTTCTGCCACTCCCACACATTCCGTTTGGGCAGTGCCTTGTTGATGAGACTCTTGAGCTTGGCGGGGGTGGGGGCCTGGGTATCGAGGTCGACTCTTCCTAGCCAGTGGCGCCAGCGTTTGGGATCGCGCCCGAGTTCATCGAGCAGCAGCTCGAGCAGGGCCGGTTTATCGTGCCGCTCGAAATAGCCGCGCAGCCGCGATCGCTCATCGGGAATGTTGGATATGGTACCTTGTTTATCGCCCAGACCACTTAGCCGCCTATTGAAGGCCAGTGCGGTGGCCACCCCGTGCTTGCAGAGGGTTTGATAGTCGGCGGCGGGGCAGTTGCAGTGGCTGACCAGCGTGCGCCCCATCTCGAGCCTGACCCGATAGAGGTGGCTGCCCTGCACCCGGGCACTGAGGGTATTGCCATCCTGAGCGAGCTGCTGCACCGCCCCCTGGACGGCCAGTGTTAATCCCTTGGCAAAACTGGCCTCGCCGCTTTGCGCCTTGAGCTCGTCAATATCGATCGGTGCAGGGTCTTGGGGGGAGTGGCTGGCCAAGGGGCGCTCCTTCAACAGTATGAAACGGGTCAGGGGGTGGGATGCCGCGCATCCCACCGGGGTTAGCGAAAGAAGAACTCGTCAAAGCCAGAGTGTGCATCCCAAATGGCGTGTTGACGCTCTTCCCAGAGCCGGGAGAGATAGGGTTTGAGGGTTGCCAGGGTGGTGATGGTGGCGAGCTGCTCTTGCAACTGCGCGATGTCGCGCTGCAGATACTGCTGGTGATCGTCAAAGGCGAGCGCAGTCTTCTTCTTCGAGCTCTGTTTGAACTTGTGCAAGACAGCCCCCTGCAGCCCTTCGACCTGGCTGTAGTAACGCACCTCGAGCTCATGAACCTTCAGCTTGAGTGCGGGATTGATGGCCGCCAGGTTCTCATCACTGAGCAGGTTGTCGGCTTCTGGCAGATGGGTGTGTGCCAGGTGCAGCAGGGTGAACATATCCCGCGTCTCCCACGCCTGGCTCAGCGCTCCCATGATGCGGGTCTTCTCATCGCGTGCGGCCGGGTCTTGCTCCCGGTCCGGATGCAGCGCCATCGTCAGCTTGCGATAGAGCTGCTTGAGGGTCGAGTTATCCAGCAGTTGCTCAACCCTGGCCTTGGCCTCGGTGTGGGCCTTGCCATGGCGGCGCTGCCTGCGGGCGAAGGGCTCGTCATCGGCAAATGGCGCCTCGTCAACATCCGGCGCCTCCTCTTCACCGGCGGCGGCCTTTTCAAACTGCGCCTGCATATAGGCGCGCAGCTTCTCGGGATCTTTCACCATCTCGCGCAGCTGCTCGATATTATCCGGGCTCTCACCAAACTCCTCTTGCAGCAGTTGGGTGATAAAGTCGCATTGTTCCTCGATCATCTCCTCATCGAACTGGGTCACACTACCCGCCTGCACCGCCATATAGAGGGCGTGCAGATCCAGCTCGCCCCGAAACGGGTTGGATTCGAGATAGTCCATCATCTCGTTGATCCAGTGGTGGAGCATCTCTCGCTGCCACCGGGTAAAACTCTTGCGGGCGGTAAAGCCGGCCAGTCGCTGGCAAAGCTGAAAGATCAGTGCGCACTGCTCGCGCTCGAGAGGTTCAATGTCGCTGACAAAGCGCTGATAGATATCCGCCCCCTCTTTCTCCTGCTTGGCCAGCTTGGCCTGCAGCTTCTCGATGGCCTGCCACTGGCGATGAAAATAGGCGAGGGCCGCACTTTCGTGATGCGGGGTGGCCGCTTTGGCCTTGGTGTTGCGCTTGGTCAGTGACATGGGGGCTCCGGGGTCGAGAATCACGGCGGGCGGTTGCCGCGGGCAGCTTATCAGAGCGGGTGGGGGCGCGCCTACCCTCCTGGTTTGCTGCCGCAGGAGAGGGCGGCCAGGGGTCACCCCTTGGCCGTATATATGATGATGTGCCGCGGCGCGGCATCATCCCATCACCTGGGGTGGGTGAACCAATAGTGGCGGCCCCGGTCGCGATGGACGATGACCCACCGGGGTTTCTGGCATCGCTCCGCCGCCATCAGCAAGGCATCGCAGACCTGCTGGGCCGTCATGCGCTCGGACATGACCCAGCCGACGATGCGGCGAAGGTCCTGCACCATCGCCAGAGAGAGCCTGCCTTCGTCGGTCCACAGGCGGGTGATATCACCCGCCCGCTTGTAACCGTTCACCGACAGGGACTTGACGCACACAACTCGGCAGGGATGGGGTAATTCGTTTTCTCGATGCAGGCCCGGACGACGGCGCGCAGCCACTCCTGGGGGCAATGTGCCAAGGGGGTTGGTTGTCTCGACCAGCGACAGGATAGGTTGGCGAAACCATTCCCCATTATGAGGAAAACAAAAAGGGCCACCTCTTGCGAAGTGGCCCTTTCCAAACGTTTGGCTGGCGGAATCTGAATTAAGCGCTCAACGTGATGATTTTAATGGTTTTTGTTGTCTGGCTGCGGCAGGCGATGTTGCTATCAGTGTTACTGTAAAAGCGCCACCCCCAGACATTGGCCATTACGCAGCAGTTTGACCCCCGGATGAAAGGCTGAGGCATACCCCAGGTATGTTCTCTTTATGCGCCATGCCTGCGTGTCGCTGGGGTGATGATGGCGAGATGGCGACAGGTCACTTCGGTGTTTGGGTCGGTGTTACGTCACCTATGCGGCAGAGATGTCGCTACGTGGCATTGGGGGGGCGGGCGGCGTACCGGTCAACCAGCCGAATGGCCAAACCTTCGGCCGCCCCCTGCCAGCCGGGGCGCTGCTCCATTGTGTTTCGTTTTGCGCACTTTACCGATAACTGCGCAGTTTGAAGTGCGCAACTGCGCAAAAAGGTGCGCAGTTTCCTGGCCGGATAGCATAAACAAACTGCCCGCCAGCCCTTGCTGTCTCTGGCCTCGGAGGTGAATTGCGCACACCGAGTTGTTTTCCGTGTGGTGTGTCACCGTTGCTGTTCGTTTTGCGCACTCTCTATCGCTCAGATCAGGCATGAATAGCGGTTTACCAGAGGATATGAACTCGCTGCATCATCTCGAAGACATAGCGCATGTTCTCATCGCTCGGCTCGTCTTGCCCCAGAAAACGCACCTTGATGCCAAGATACTGCGCCCAAGCAATCCCCTTCTTGAATTCGCGCCACTTGTCATTTTTGGCACATGCCTCGAGATAGTGATTGAGCAGAGGGCGCTGATTTTCGCCAGCTGCGTACTTCGCCGCATCGAAGGCGATCGACAGCTCCTGATAAACGCCAGGCCAGTCGTTGGCATGATAGAGAGTCTTTGCTCGAAGCCAGGGAGCCATCCAGGCGCAAACAGATGACAGCTGGTAGCGCTCTAGTTTGGCGGTAAATCCGGCCACCTCGGATGGCTCACAGACGGTTTTTTTCAGCGCCAGAAACTCAGCAAGGCATTCGATGAATCCTTCCGGAATATGTTCTCTTCGCTGTTGCTGCCTATCAAAAAACTCGAAGATAGGACCGACCACATCTTCACCATAGTTGCTCACAAACCACGCCTTTTGCTGATTGGACAAGGTATGAGGCGCTTGCATCATGGTGGACTGAATATGACTGGCGGCATGACCTACTATGTCGGCCCTTTCGCGCCAGAAACGCTCTGTATAGTCTGCGTGGATGCTGTCCAGCATGTCCGACGGGATTTGGGGATGATGCGCCATCTCGTCAAAAAAACGAGAAAGCGTCTCCATTGGGCCTTTGAGCCAGTGGGTATGACGTTTGAATTGTGCTATCAGCTCGTTCAGATCATCGCGGCCATAGAGCTCATCAATGTCCTGACTAATGACGGTAGCCATTCTTGCCACAAACAGGGTCAGCAGTATGCTCTCTTTTTGCTCAGCCAGATGGGGATAAGCCTCCAGCGCTTGCGTGAAATTGCGTTGCAGCCCCTCCCAGCTGGGAATATGTTTGCCGGTGACCCAATTCTGGGCATTCTCCAGCTGATTGGCTTTCAGGTTTTCATTGCTATCAGCCTTCTTGCCGGGATAGTGAAACTGGGTCTGACTCACGCCACTTAGCTGGTATACCCATGCCATGGCCTTGCCAAGCGGCCAGGTGACCGAGTTGTTCTCTACGGTCGGCAGAAACCAGTACGGATCTGCAGGGGCACTCAAACCTTCACTGGCAAGGTTGGTGCGTGCCGGATGCTTATGAAGAGAGATCACCAGTCTGGGAATGAAATGGGTCGATAATACCCAGCGCAGGCTGTTTTTTTTATCCAGATAGGTGCCATCATAGGTGATCACATTGCCATATACCTCGACGAGGTCGGCGATGATATGAGCGAGCACCTGTAACGCCTTGCGGTTTTGTATGCTGGCAGAGAGAATTTGAATAAAAGCATCGCCCAGCGCTTGAAAGCTCTTGTTGATATCCCCCTCTTCTGCAGCAAGCCTTTCCAGCGCTTTCTGATAATTCTTTTTTTCTTTGTCACTTAATGAGTGAGCGTGCTCATACTTGCTGGGAATGATGCCCGTAGCCTTGAAGGAATACTTGACTACTTCGCCCAGGGTTGGAAAACCGGCCGTCATATTGAATCTCCTGATAAGCGCCTGGCAAGCCAGGCGCCCCATTTATCGCTGGTTGGGGTTCAGTTGTTTACCGCGATTGCCGTGTACCTTGGCATTGGCCGGATTGGTGCCATTGCTCCCCTTGTTGGAGTTCAGCTGATTGGCATGATGGTTGGCATTGTGTTGATGTTGAACGCCTTTTCCCGACTTTGACATAAGATGCTCCTGCATGTTTCAGTGGAGCCTTGAGTCTATCTCGGGCTCGATCCGCCGTCTGCCGGAGAGTTGGCGACGAAGATTTTTGACCCATCTATCTGGCGATAAGGTTGATTTCATTGTGTTGAAAAAGAGCCGACACGAGAGTCACAAGGCAACCGGGGTAGTGGCTTCTCGTGTATCCGATTACGCTTCCCAATCGAGCCTACGCGCTGCAAATGGACGGTAACCAAATCTGGTACCTGGATGACTCGGGCACAGAGGGTGGTGATGAGATTGAACAACAGGCCGATGCGCTGGCCAAAGAGAGCTTGATCCCGGCGAGCAACTGGCCTGCGGGGGCATTGACGACTCCGGCTGCCGTTATCGCACTGGCGCAAACGCTGTCGATTTCCCCCTGCATCGTAGCCGGACGGATACGGCATGAAACCGGCGACCACACCCTGTTTAGTCGCCAATTCCGGGATAAGGTAAAAACGGTATTTGGGATGGCTTAATGGGGAGGTCTATGACCTCCCTCAATTTTATAGCTGGCCGGTGAAGGCTTTTTGGGAAAGTGAGCTAAATAGCTTCATATAATTACACTCACTATATATTGGCAGTCCCTTTATTTTCTTCATAATCCCGAGATACTTGTCTTGCATTTCCAATGGAGGAATAAATGGTAAAAATTCACTTAATACAGTTTTGTTGATCGTAGCAATGCCTGTGGTTTGTTTACCTACTTTTAAAAAATACTTCTTTCCCCGCGGAGATGATATTACAGAGCTGAGGAAGCTTGGCCTTACATAATTACTGTCAGTTACTCTGACAGAAAATATATGGTTTTGATGGATGCAGTTTTCTATCTCACCATTCCAGACATGGCCTCTTCCCAGTTTATCTGGATCGCCTCCTTCGGTGAGCAAAATATCGCCTATTTGCAGCATGCTTTTTTTAGCATCTTTTTGTGAAACGGTAATTTCTTGTATTGATGACAAATCAAGATAGCCATCTTGAACATTTGCTACTCGCATGTAAGGCAGTGTTATCGCATCATCTTCTTTGACTATTTTCCCTTTAGTTACTCCTGAACGAATGTCTGCAATATCTTTCAATATCACTTCATCCCAACCTTTTGGGTTGGTGACGGGATCGCCAAACATATCGAGGAAGACGCTGCGCAGGAAGTCATCGGCGAGGGCGATGGCTTGCTGGCGCTTCTGGCGGATGGCGTCGGCCTTATCCAGAATCGCGGCGATACGCTTTTGCTCTTCGAGGGGGGGGAGCGGGACTTCAATTTTATTTAATCCCTGTCCAGTTATTTGGGGTTGGGCTGAACCAGAAATTACATCCTGAAAACCACGTTGTTTCAGAAAATAGTATAAAAACATGATGTCGACCCTCTCTGTATCTAGAGAGTCGAGGGCCATCGCGTTCCCATTTATGTATGACTTAGGCACAGAGATGTTTAGGCTTCCACATGTTGCACCACGACATGTAATCATCAGGGTTGGGTTTTCATGCGTATATTCAGAATAAAAACCAATTTGACCATTCGCACCATAAACAGGAAAGCCATGATCTAACAGGTTAGAGGATGAAATGGTTTTCCATTGTTTTGGTCGGCAGATTGCATTTAATTTAACCATCGGCCACTTCATAACATTTTCTCCAGCGCTTCCAAATCAGCCAGAATTTCTGCTTCCAATGCCTTCAGTTTGCCCAAAATCACTTTGGGATCTTCATAGCTCTCCTCCTGATAGACCACCTCTTTATAGCGGTTGATCGAGAGATCGTATTTCTGGGCGGCTATCTCGGCCTTGGGCACAATAAAGGCTTGCTGGGTGCGATCCTGATAATCCCGCTCAACGCCCGCCTCATCTTTCAAATGCTCGTTATTGGGGAATTGCGCAGCGAGCTGGCGACTGAGCTGATGGCCGATAAAGTTGCCGACTGGCAGCCGCTGCTGGCGGCGGTAGTGCTGCCAGGATGAGACCAGATGGGGCAGATCGTTGGCAGCAATCTGGTTGCGCTTATCATCCAGGCTGTAACCGTCGTTTTGCAGATCGTAGAACCAGACATTGCTGGTGGCTCCGCCCTTGGTGAAGATGAGGATAGCGGTAGCGACCCCTGCATAGGGCTTGAAGACGCCTGAGGGGAGGTTGATCACCGCCTCGAGCTGGTTGTGTTCCACCAGCAGCTCGCGCAGTTGGACATGGGCCTTGGACGAGCCGAACAGCACCCCCTGCGGCACGACGGTGGCGCTGCGGCCGCCGATTTTGAGCATCTGCAGGATGCGGGCGATAAAGAGCAGCTCGGTCTTCTTGGTTTTGACCTTGGCGGTGAGCTTGGGGTCGATGTCCTCTTCATCCAGGGTGCCGGTGAAGGGGGGGTTGGCCAGGATCAGGTGAAAGCCTTCATGACTAGCGTTGGGATAGCGGTCGCTAAAGCCCTGGCTCAGGGTGTCCTGATAGTGGATATCGGGCTGCTCGACCCCGTGCATGATGAGGTTCATGGCGGCGATGCGCAGCATGGTGGCATCGAAGTCGTAGCCGTGGAACATGTCGGTATCGACGTGATGGCGATAGTCGCCGAGCAGATCGCCAGCAAAGACCAACTGCTCTTCGAGCTCGCCGCGCTCGTGTAACCGACCACAGAGAATGAAAAAACGGGAGCAGCCGAAAGTAAGTGGGAATTCGTGGGACAAACTCAAGGCTGACAAGGCTTAGACGGCGATCAGAGGGTACCAGGCGCGCGCTGCGCCAAAATGAAAAACGGCGCATGATGATGGTGTTTAATGCGCCGGAAATGATAAACGAGATTTACCCTTGAACTGGTAGTTTAACCGGGTGTTTAAATGCAGCGGCCAGATAGCTTGGCGAGGCCCTATCACAATTTCAGATAGTCGCAGTTAAAAAAAATCGTGCCCCAGCCAGACGACCTTGCCAATGATGCTCAACGAGTCCAGCTCGTTCGGCATAACCGCCAGTGTTTCGTATCCAGTTTTATTGTCGCTGATGATGTTCACTCCACCATCAACCCGCTTCTGCAGCCGCTTGGCGTAGAGTTCATCCCCCAGACGAAGCACGAACAGGCCACCATCCTGGATCTGGTTGCGGCTGATATCCACCAGGATAGAGTCGCCAGAATGGATGGTTGGCTCCATGCTGTCCCCCTTGGCAAATACCACTACCAGATTATCTGGATTCAACTGCCGGTATTTGAGCCACTTACGGCGGAACGCCAGCCTGCGTTTAACGCTATGGTCATCATTAAATGCTCCATGCCCAGCACTAACTGAGATGTGGTAGCCATCGATCAGGGCATACTCCTCATCAAATTCCTCCCATTTGTAGCAAATAGAAGTATCTGATATCGCATTGATATTATTGTGTTTTTTTGATTCTTCGTTGAGCGAGTGAGTCGATAGGTTAGCTGATGCTGGCTCATCGGCTGAGCTACCTGACAGTAACCAAACCAAATCAACGCCTTTTGCCCGTGCGATGGCGAGAGCGTCATCAGCTCTGGGCAGACGACCTTTTAAAAAGGCGCGTACGGCCCCCTCTGAGAGTCCGATCTCTTCTGCGAATGAGCGCACGCTTTGGGTACCAATGACCTCAGTTAAACGCTCAGGGAAGGATCCGATCCCACTCCTAAGAAACGGATCTGTATTTCCGATCTGGTTCTCGTTTTCCGATTCCATCATATCCCTTTTAAATCAAACAGTTAGAATCGAATTCCACTGTGCGTGTATTTGTACGCATCGGAAACGTGTACTTATCATTCCCAGTGATTGACGTGCGTACGAAACGGATCAATAATCACAAATGTTCGCAATGCGTATAAATGTGATGCCTACGCAATGCGAATAACCAACGGATATTAACACGGAATGAACCGATGGAAATACGAAGCGCGAAACACATACACGCACACCTAGTGGCCAAAGGCTCTAGCTGTCGTGCATGGGCCCTGTCTCGTGATTACAACCCACGAACAGTCCAGCTGTATGTTCAAATGTACGCGCCTGACACTAACCGGTTACCACGGGATGGAGCCCTTGCCGACAGGATCATGAAAGAGCTGTATCAGTTCATTGGTTACCAGCAAGGGGCCGAGTCAGGTGAGGAGCACGACCATGAGTGAGTGGTTTACTTCGATTAAACTGGCCGGTTTACCTGGTCTGCCTGCAACAGATCGTGCAATTCGGATCCGAGCGAGCAAAGAAAATTGGAAATCCAGACCAAGGGAAATAGGTAAAGGCAGCGAGTTCCACATCAGTTCATTGCCAGCAGAAACCCGCCGCCATTTGGCAGAGCAGGCTGTGGCTCAGCAAGGTCAGGCCGTGACCGATCACAGTGCTGGCGGCAAGGCGATGGCCAAGTTACTGGAGCGAGAGAGACCGGCCAAGCCTGATGCTGGCCGCAAACTGCTGACCTTGAGCGAAGCCCCACGCAAAAAAGTAGATGCCAGACTGCTGATTTTGCAGGCCGCCGATATCTTTCTGACGCCCTATCACGCCTGCCAGCAAGGAGAGGTGGGACGCCGGATTTTTATCGAGGCATACCGTACCCGCAGCCTGCAGTTGCCAGCCAGTGTCTATGAGCGGCAAAAACCGTTTAGCCTGATCACGCTGCGCCGTTGGCAAAGCTCGTTGGCCAATGAAGGCCCAGCCGCACTGGCTGGCAATTATCAGCGTGAACGGCCCTCAACCGTTGAGCAAAGCCCTGAGCTGGCCCAGTTCCTTACCGCATTGGTGACTGCCAAGCCACACCTGGCCAATAAGTGGGGCGCTCTGCATGAGCTCGCCACTGAGTACAGCGCGATAAACAAGCTGGGATGGCATATCCCCAGTCAGTCATCCCTGCGCCGCTGGATGGTTAAGTGGTTGGCTGAAAACAAAGTGGCCTTTACCTATGCCACTAACCCGGATGCCTACAACAACAAATACCGCACTGCCATCGAGGAAATGTACCCCTGGATGGGTCAACCGAACGATGTGTGGGAGTTCGACAGCACCCCGGTCGATGCCATGTTGGTGGATGGCCGTCACAGCATTATCGCGGTGATCGACGTGTTTACTCGCCGCGTTCGTTTGCTGGTGGCCAAGAGCTCATCCAGCGAGGGGATCTGCCTGTTGCTGCGCAAGACCCTGTTGGCCTGGGGCACCCTCAATGACAACGGTGTGATGCGTACCGATAACGGCTCTGACTACGTGAGTCAGCGGGTCATGTCGATCTGCACACTGCTGGATATCAATGTCAGCCGATCCAATGCCTATTCGGGTTGGGAAAAGCCCTTTATCGAGCGATTTTTCCGCACCCTGAGCCACGGCCTTATCGAGTTGTTGCCCTCCTATATAGGCCACAGCGTGGCTGACAGACAGGTGATTGAAACCCGCAAGAGCTTTGCCCAGCGGTTGGAAGAGAAGCGCAAACCGGATGCAGAAAAAGAGATTTTTGAGTTGGCGATGACAGCACAAGAGCTGCAGACCCTGCTCGATAACTGGCTGGATGCCCGCTACCACAACAAAAAGCACAGCTCACTGGGGATGACCCCAAACGAGAAGTACCAGAGTGCCCGTTATCAGCGCCGCGCCATCACCGATGAGTCTGCGTTGGATCTGCTGCTCAACCATATCGGTGAGGCGACCGTCTCCAAAGGCTTTATTAAGGCCGGTGGCCTGAAATATAGCGCCCCGGAGCTATTGGAGCACACCTGGAAGAGCCAGCGGGTCAGCGTCTTTCTCGATCCCAACGATGTGGGTCGCGCCACCTTATACCGCACCGGAGACTGGGGAGACCGAGTGGAGGCCATCAATACCGATCTGCTCGGAAATGGCATCAGCCCAGACGCATTCCGTGCAGCCAAGCGTGAGGATGCCAAGGTACTGGCCCGATTCCGCCGCGAGATGCGCAATGTGGCCAAGACATTTGGCATCGACCAGCTGCACCAGGATGTGGTCAATCACTTTGTCGATCAGGCCAAGGAGGTTGCCCAGTTCAAGCGCTCGGATCTGAACCTCGACAACCCGGCGCTGGCTGCCCTGACTGGGGTTGCGGCATCCAGTGTGCCGGTCGGGTTCAGTGCTACGGAGCTGGCCGCCATTGAGGCCAGGCGAGAAGAGAAAGCTGCCCGCCAGCAAGCAACGGCAGGGCAAGAGTCCAGAGCTCTCAAGACCGAGTATGAGCAGGCAATTTACTTGGCAGAGAAGGAGTTGGATACCCCGCTGACCGAGCGGGAGAAGGAGTGGCTGACCAAGTACCTGTATAGCCACAAGTTGCCAGCAAAACGGATTAGCAGGCATCTGGAAAGCATCAGGGCCACACGCAATGCCCAGGCAAAAGGTTAAGCGTACAGCCCTGTTTAAACCATAGATAAAGGACATAAACACTATGAAACACAAGATCGTTGAAGTCAAAAACATGATCAAGACCGAACAACTGCTCGACAACTTGCTCAACCGCTCCAGCATAGTGCCGGGCATTGGCCTGATCCACGGCCCCTCCGGCTTTGGCAAGACCACCGCCGTGGAATGGCTGTTCAACCAGGACGAAGTGAACGGGATCTATGTGCGTTGCTACAAGGCCGATACCGTCACCAGCCTGCTGGAGCAGATAGCCAAAGAGATCGGCATCCCCCAGCGCCACAACCTGCGGGCCCAAGTCGATAGCATTGTCGAAGCCGTACGGGCCGAAGAGCTGGCCATCTTCGTGGACGAAGCCGATTACGTGGTCGGTAATGCCCGCATCATGGAGACCCTGCGCGATATCTACGATGCCACCGAACAACCCCTGATCCTGGTCGGGATGGAAGAGATTGCCCGCCGGATTAGCCAGCGCAAGCAGCTGTTTAACCGTATCTCCCAATGGATTGAGTTCAAACCGGCCGATCTCGATGACGTGTCCCTGATTGCCAGCGAAATGCTGGAGGTGGACGTGGAAATTGACGATGCCTTGCTGGATCTCATTCGCAAACGTTCCAACGGGGTGGTTCGTACCATCGTCTCAGCCCTCGACAAGATCGAGAAGATGGCTATGGCTTCTGACGCTCACATCATCCGTCTGGAAGATGTAGACGCCAGCGACTTGCTGCATGACGTGCGCCGTAGCCGTTAGCGGTGTTAATGCACTGCGATAAAAGCAAAGAGCACGGGAGGGATACCAGTGGTTCAGACAAAAAACGAAACCAAAACAGAGTTCGCCTGGAATTGGATCTGTCAGCAAGAGAGCTTCTCTGTGCAAGAGGTTATCAAAGGTGTCGAGATCAATAAGCAACAGATGTATCGGGTTATCAACGCTTGGCTATCTGGTGGATATATCCGACTCATATCACCCAAAGCTCAGAGGCGGCAGCGAATTTATCAAGTCGTGGATCCTACGATATCGCCCCCACTGGGTAGTGGTGTGCGTCCTTTGGATGCCGAAGGTCTGACGGTTAAACGCCGGTATAACAAGTGTCGTAGCAAGCGAAAAACCGTGCAACAGAAGCTCTGGAACACCATGAAGATAAGTCGCCGATTTACTCTGACTGACCTGATGATTACTGCGAATACCAACCGCAATACTGCTTGGCATTACACCAATCAATTGGTTCTGGCGGGCTATGTGAGATTGGCTGTCAGGGTTAATCCAAGGCTGTCTGTTCAGGACAAATACGGACTTACAAACATCTATCAATTGATCCGTGATACGGGGCGCTTTTCTCCGATGAAAAGAGAAAACGGTTGTTGGGATCAGAACCAGCAGCGGCTTTATCCATTCCAGTTTGAGGAGGGTGAGCATGGGCACGTGGCTTGAAGTATTGCAGGCCGAAGTGGCGGCCAGCTCGCTGGCCCAGGTGGCAGAGAAGCTTGGGCTTTCTCGCACCACCATCAGCCAGGTCTGCAACGAAAAGTATCCCGGCGATATGGCAAGGGTACAGACCTTAGTGGAGGGGGCCCTGATGGGCAACAAGGTGAGGTGTCCCATTCTGGGGGATATCCCGGCTCACCAGTGCCTTGCCCATCAACGCCGTGGCCCCAGTGACGTGGGTAGCAGCCCGATGGATATCAAGCTCTGGAAGGCTTGCCGCTCAGGTTGTCCCCATAGCCAATTGACAGAGGAGCAACAACTGCGCCGCCCGATGCGGTTATCGGTAGAGCAGGGCAAAGGGTCACAGAAAACGGCTCGCTATGACGCCGAGGCCACCCTCTCCAGGTTACGTCGTCAGGCCAAGAGCGATGGCGAGAATGCCAGTTCGTCGTTGCGCATCCTGAGTGAGTTGCTGGCGGAAGAACTGAAAATCATGGGTATCAAATACAACCGACTGCTCGATAAGCAAGAAGGCAAATAACGGTTGGCAGGGGTTGGGCTCGGAATAAGCAGTGGGCCCGGTGATGAATCACAAGGAGAACGGGATGAAAAAGAATCTGCGCAGCAATTTGCACAAGACTGCCGAACAGCTCAGCCACTGGTTGACGGCCAGAGGATATGAAGTCCGCACCAGCCAGGTGCGCCACACCCCGCTGCTGGCCGTCACTGGCCCTCTGCCACAAGCAATGAAGGCCCGCGCCGTATTAAGCCGCGAATGCCTGGCTGGCGTGGTTCGGGAGGTCGCCCTGGTGCGCTTTGGCGGCTGCCTGCTGCACTGGCGCCAATAAGGAGAATGGAGATGGCCAAGATAGAGCTCGATATCGAAGACGAAGCACTGGCCAAGGTCGTGCTGCGCCAATTACCCAAGTTCCTCGAATTTTGCCGTGCGACTCACCTGGAAGAGCAGGTACTCGGCCCAGTGAAACAGCAGGCTGCCGCCGTGTGTTATCAGATGCCCGGCAGCAACAAGATCCATTAAGGAGAAGCCCATGCAAGAAGCACAAACCAGCAGTACAACCCCGATGCGCCAGAACGCCCAAGGGCACTGGGTACCGGAAAACCTGATCGCCCCGGCTGACAAGCTACGCGATGAAGTGGTGATGGGCGTCATTGCTGCTGCCCGCGAGCAGCGTTCGCAGCTGGCCGCCTTCAAGATTAGCGCCATGCAGCAGATCAACGACTTTGTTGACCTGTCATCCGAGCAGTATGGCGTGGCGTGGGGCGGTACCAAGGGCAACGTGACCCTGCTCAGTTTTGATGGTCGTTACAAGCTCATTCGGGCGGTGGGGGAGCACCGCAAATTTGATGAACGGATCCAGGCTGCCAAGGTGCTGATTGACCAGTGCATCGCCCGTTGGAGCGATGGCGCCAGTCCTAAACTGCGGGCCCTGGTTGACCACGCTTTTCGGGTTTCCAAAGCCGGTCATATCGACGTGAATCAGGTGCTCTCCCTGCGCCAGCTCAACATCGAAGACGCAGACTGGGAGCAGGCCATGCAGGCGATCGCCGATGCCATTCAAGTGACCGGTACCAGCCAATATCTGCGGCTCTATGAGCGTGACGCCCAGGGGCGTTACATCCAGATGAGCCTGGATCTGGCCAAGTTGTAAGAGGGGGAGACGCGATGGAAATCAACGTGGATATGGCCGAGGAACAACTGCAGCTCTGTGAGCAGATCACTGAAACCGAGGGTACCTGCTACCCCGACGACACCTATGAGGATGGCATCAAGGCCGCCCTGCTCTGGGCGCTGGGGCTGGGGCCTGCCCCCCTCAATGTCGAGGAGTATCAAGGGGCGAAGCCACTGCAGTTCGAGTAATGGCCCGATGCGAAACGGGGCGGCCATGCCGCCCTGTCTGCCCGGCGTGGTGGCCGGGCACTGATGAGCAGCCGACCTGGGCCCAGGTCTTCACCGCCTCGATAAAGGAGCACGGCGATGACTAAAACAGAGATGGATATTCGGCTTACCAAGATATTCAGCACCGCAGCCATTGCACTGGCGGCAGCTGAAAAACGGGCTGTGTGCAAACAGCTCAAACAGTTTATTCGAGAGGCCCGCGCCCAAGGGCTATTTGCCCTGGCGGGGGAAGCAAGCCAGATGCGTTGGCAACTTGTGGCTGAACTGCAGCAAGCCAGAACGGTAGTGCTGGAGGCAAGCCATGGCCATGTCTAACTGGCAACGACTGCTGGCCTACGTGATGAAGTTTGGCAACCTGAGCCAGCAGCAAGCAGAGCAGTGGCTCGATAGCCATTGCCCTCAGTGGCGCAGTGGGCCTGATGTGATGGCGGCCGGGCAATTCTGGATGAAAAAGACGGGGAGGGGGAATTGAACACCTTATCTAACAATCAGCCAAATGCTGCGCAGAGTGGTGATCGTACCCGCTTGATCCGTCTGGTTCAGGTTGGCAGGCGCACCCTGGGGCTCGATGAGGAGACCTATCGGGCGTTGCTGGAGCAGCAGAGCGGCAAGCGTTCGGCGGCCGAGTTGACGATCCCGGAGCTGGACAAGGTGCTGCTGGCCATGAAGGGGGCAGGGTTTAAACCGAAGGTTAAACGCCCTGTTAAAGGGGCTGTTAAAGCGGGGGAGAGCAAGCGTTTAAGCCCGGCCCGTGGGGCTCATGCCAAAACTGCCGAGATAAACGTGATCCGGGCTGTATGGATCACCATGCACCGCCATGGCCTGCTGCACGATGGCAGTGAGACGGCCTTGAATCACTATGTTGAGCGGCAAACGATGCGGCTTAACAACGGCATCGGCGTGGCAGAGGTGGCCTGGCTCACCGATGGGTTGGCTTACCAGGTGCTTGAGTCACTGAAAAACTGGCACAAGCGGGAGCTGGTTGCCCGCCTTGTCGCGGCCGAGAAAACCGTCCCCACCAATGAGAAGTCCGGGCGAGTGGCCGGTTATCAGGCCGTTGTTGCGGCGTTTGAGGAGATGAATGATGGACGCTAACGCTGAGAATCTGGACTTGTTCGCCGATGATCATGAGTCGCTGGGGCAGCTTGTCGATCGCCTGGATCAGATCCCGACTACCGAACTGACGGCCAAATGGCCCAAAGCCCTGGCCGAGTTGGTCGATGTGCTGGCCTGCGAGTTGGTCAGAGGGGGAATGGAGCCGGAGCTGGCCAAGGCTCAGGCCCGCAAGTTGGCGCTGGTACAGGCCCATTACATGGGGGGCCGTGCCTACTACATCCCCACCGGGGAGCATCTCAAGGCTGCGTTGCGGGATAGAGCTATCTGGGATGAGTTCAACGGTCGAAATATCGACCAGCTTGCTCGCAAACATAGCCTCTCGGTACCCCAGACCTATGCGGTGGTGGCAGAGCAGCGACAACTGACCTTGCGGCGGGTACAACGAGAACTGTTTGAATTTGGCTGCGGGGTTGACAAAAGTGAGATTTCCCGAAGATAATCGGTTTACAAAACTCAAAAAAACCGAAAAGGTGAAAGATGAACAATCAGTACCCTCTACCCGAACATGTGCTCTTTCTTCTCGACCAAGATGTAGTTAATAAATTGCTGAGAGAAATTGCATATGTTCTTACTGAACATTATGACTGTCGTCATCCTGAGCTTGATTCTCCTTGGGTGGACGGTACTGGGATCTATGGGCGTGTTCAGCAGCACATGAAGAACATGCATGCTGAGCAGCGGTATCCTTGGTTCAAGATGCATACCATGACGATGGACTATGTTTTTTCTGTTTTTGGTGTGCCGATGCAGTTTACTAAAGACTGCATCTTGAAACCGTCGAAGAAGCATCGGTTGATGATGAATGCACCAGAGTATCACCAGTATCGGCTTTTTGCTGATACAGAGCCTGAGACCGAGATAAAATGGCGCGTAATGGTTGAACCTCTGCATGATGATGAAGAGTTGGCACCTTCATGGCGGATCGCCTTGGTCGGTTTTAACCAGTATCAAGCGATCGTAGCAATGCAAAGTATTGATAGCCTTGTAGTGTTGGCGCCAGTTTCTGCTGTCAGTGAGGAACTTTCGGAGGCTAAAGATATAGATGTTGCGCCTGTATTCAGACGCCGCAGCGACGAGCAAGAAGGCAATGGAACAGATTAGTATCGAAGAACATGGCGGGACATATCGTGGCGATAAGCTGAGAATAGCCCGTATGGCCGGAGGCTTCTCGTTAGAAGAGGTAGCCTCTGCTATTGGAAAAACTAAACAATTAATCAGTAAGTATGAGAAGGGGGCGCAACCTACAGAAGATGCGTTAGAGGTTATTTGCCAGTATCTGGGCATTGACCGTAAGTTTCTTTTCTCACAAAGAGCGTATCCTATTGAGGCTGAAACGTGCCATTTTCGTAGTCTGCGTTCTCGTACGCAGACTATGACTAAGAATGTCATGGCTCGTGCAGAGATATTCGAAGAGATAATTAGACGAGTTGAGCAGGAAGTCGTTTTTCCTGAAGTCGCGATTCCTGATGTCCCTTCATTGAGAATGGACAATGCCAATGTTGAAAAAATAGCTGAGCATTGTCGTAGAGAGTGGGGGCTGGGACTCGGGCCTATATCATCTATGGTCAATCTTGTTGAGCAGCTTGGAATAGTTGTTACCACGATTCAGGGGGTTGATGAAAAAGTCGATGCTTTTTCAGTGCCACACCAGCGGCCATTTATTATCCGAAATGTTGCAAAAAAAAGTGTGTGTCGTTTCAGGTTTGATATTGCTCACGAGTTAGGGCATCTAGTCTTGCACGATGGTGTGACTACTGGTGATGCTGTTACAGAAGATCAGGCCAATCGTTTTGCAAGTGCCTTCTTGATGCCTCGAACCTCCTTTTCGAAGGAGTTTCCTGCGCTTAGGGGAAGCCAGCTGGATTGGGTTAAATTAGTTGAGTTCAAAAAACGCTGGAAGGTTAGTCTCAAGGCCATTATATATCGTGCTTCCTCTTTGGGGTTGATCACGCCAGAGAAAGCAAGAAGTGGTTTTATGTATTTGAACACTAGAGGGTATACAAGAGACGAACCGGGTGATGAATTAATACCAACAGAAGCTCCTACGCTACTCAATAGGGCGATTGAGATCCTGCCATATAGAGAATGGCTCGCAATGCTCTCATCCATAGGTGTGACGGAGGACTCAGTTAGGAAACTATTTGATCTTAAACATCCCAAATTCATGGTCAAAGCTTCATTGAAATTGGTTGGTTAATACTCTAACCCACCATAAACCCATGCCATAGAGGCCCCTCGGTACGCTGCTGATAACGCAGTTCACCGAGGGGCCTTTATGTTATCACTCGCACTTAAATGGCTGCTTCGTCCCGATGTGGAAGGGGGCGAAGTCAACCATCCCGCCGACCGTGGTGGTCATACCAAGTACGGCATTGCCGATGCCGCCGATGGCAAGAAGGACGGCATGGCCGACCTCGATCGGGATGGGGTACCCGATATCGCTATCGGTGATCTGACTCCGGCCCATACCGAGCCCTTTTACCGCCAGAACTACTGGGTACCCGCCCGCTGTGACCTGATTGCCAGCTTAAGCCCGGCACTCTCTATCGCCGTGTTTGATGCTGCGGTGCATCACGGGCCGAAACGCGCCATCCAACAGCTGCAGCAGGTCTTGGGGGGGATGGCAGATGGTCGCCTTGGCCCAGTGTCGATTGGCAGGCTCAAGCAGCAACTGGGCGCCAAGGGCGAGGGCCAGTTGTTGCTGGCTCTGATGATGCAGCGGGCCTGCTTCATGCACGGCATTGTGCGCAAAGACCCGAGTCAGTGGGCCAATGCCGATGGCTGGATCAACCGGCTGCTGCGTCTGCAGAGCTACCTCCTTTCCGACGTGGTTGGTGAGGTGGTGGCATGAGCGTGCTGACCATCAAGCAACAGAAGGCGGCGGCCGCGATCCAGGCTGCGGGCTGCTTTGGCATCCCTGAACTCAAGAACCCCCGCTATCTCGCTTGCTTCAAGGATGGGCGCAAAGCCCATCTCAAGGCAGCTTTGGCCAATCAGATCGCTGACCCGAAGGCGATCCCGCTCTATAGCCACCACCAGACCCGTCAATCCCTCTTTGAGAAAGGGTGGCGTTCGGTGACCGAACTGGATCGCCTGCGGGCCCGTGCCCGTCATTCCCAACCTCAACAAAAGGAAGTACATCATGCCTGATTCCCTGTTACCTCAAGCGAAGTCTGCCTTCAAAAGCCGCACCGTGATCGGTGGTGTGATTGCCGTGGGGGCCGGTATTGCGGGTCTGTTCGGTGTGCCGGTCGATGCGGGTACCCAAGCCAGCTTGGCATCCACCCTGGTGGATCTGGCCAGTGCGGTAGGTGGCCTGCTCGCCATCTGGGGCCGCATCAAGGCGACTCATACCGTCAAGTAAGAGAGGTCATGTGACAAACCTCATAGACCGCGCCCAGCAGGCCGATGCCGATCGGACTGGGCGCATTATCGAAGCCCACCAGAACAGGACAAGGCCACACGGCGATGGTATCTGCTGCGATTGTGACGAAGCCATCCCGACCTCCCGCCTTGCAGCCGAGCCTGGTGCCGAGCGCTGTATCGAGTGCCAGACCCTGTATGAGCGCAAGGAGGCGACCCGTGTGGGATTTCATCGTTAAGAACTGGGGGCCTCTTTATGCATTGGCCAGTTTGGTTGGGCTGGTGGTCATCATCTTGCTCTCCAAGACCTACGCCAAGCGCGAAGACCTCACTGCCTTGGTGCAGAGAGTGCAGCGGGTGGAGCAGGTACTGGCTGATCTGCCGAGCGAGCGTGAGCTGCACAAGCTGCAGTTGGAGATCAGCGAGTTGCGGGGGGAGTTGCGGGAGGTGAAGCCGGAGTTGCGCCAAGCCCGTCGCCTTGCCGATCTGCTGTTGGAAAATGAGCTTGCCGCCGTGCAGAAGGAGAAGCCATGAGCATTCAACAAATATTGGACGCCCAGCAGCGGCTGGTGATCCTGCGCTCCCTGCTGGATATCGGTGGTGCCGCCAACGAGTCAATCCTCAATGACTGTCTCGACCAGCTGGGTACCGGCCGGGTGACGCGGGATCGGGTGAAGACCCTGCTGGCCTGGCTGGAAGAGCAGGGGCTGGTACGCATCGAGCGACTGGCCACTGTGCAGGTGGCTCACCTGACCGGTCGGGGGCAGGACGCGGCAGAGGGCCGTGCAACGGTGCCCGGCGTTAAGAAGCCCAGGGCGGAGGATTGACCATGGCCGATAAACCGACCCGAGGCCGCGCCAGCAAGGTGTGGCTGCTACCTGAGTCTATCCGCAACGCGCTCAACGAGATGCTGCGGGACAAGGGCAACAGTCAGGCCGCCATCCTGGATGAGATCAACGGCCTGATCGAGGAGGCGGGGTTGCCCGATGATCTCAAGCTCTCCCGCTCCGGGTTAAGCCGTCATGCCAGCCAGGTTGAACAGGTCGGCCAGCACCTGCGGGATTTGCGAGAAACCACGGCCGCCTTGACCTCCCAGCTTGGCGACAAGCCGATGGGGGAGACCACCAAACTCATTCTGGAGCTGGGCCGTTCCCAGTTGTTCAAGGCGATGCTGGCTCAGGTGCAGAACCCGGAGGAGGCGGTGGATATCGACATGCTGAAAAACGCCATGCTGGCAGCCCAGCGGCTCGAATCGACCGCGATGCAGAGTCATAAGCGGGAGAAGGAGATCCGCCAGGCATTTGCCGAAGAGATCGCCGCCAAGACCGAAGCCATCGTGACCCAGGCGGGCTTGAGCGGTGAAGCCGCCGCCGAGATACGCCGCGAAATCCTAGGGATTGCCTGATGACCGCCATTGCTCAGACCCCTATCGCCCAACAGTTGGCCCAGACCTTGGGTACCGAATACAACCCCGACGAGGTGTTGCTGCCGTACCAACGGATCTGGATTGCCGACGATAGCCCGCTCAAGATTGCCGAGAAGAGCCGCCGTACCGGTATCACCTGGGCAGAGGCCGCTGACGCGGCCCTGACGGCCGCCAAGACCAAGACGGCTGGGGGGGGCCACCACTTCTATGTAGGCAGCAACAAGGAGATGGCCCGCGAGTTTATCGATGCGGTGGCGATGTGGGCCAAGGCGTACAACAAGGCGGCCGGTGAGATCCTGGAGGAGGTGTTCACCGACGACGAGGATAAGGCGATCCTCACCTTCGTGGTCTATTTCGCCTCGGGCTTCAAGGTGCAGGCGCTTTCCAGCAACCCCTCCAACCTGCGGGGGATGCAGGGCAATGTGACCATCGACGAGGCTGCTTTCCACGACCGACTGGCCGAGGTGTTGAAGGCCGCCATGGCGCTGACCATGTGGGGCGCCAAGGTGCGGTTGATCAGTACCCATAACGGCGTCGATAACCTGTTTAACCAGCTCATCAACGACAGCCGAGCGGGCCGCAAAGCGTATTCCATCCATACCATCAGCTTGGACGATGCTTGCCGCCAGGGTCTCTATCGCCGGATCTGCCAAGTCAAGGGCGGCCTTTGGACACAGGAAGCAGAGGACGCCTGGAAGGCGGGGCTGCTCAAGGCCACCGCCACCGAAGAGGATGCACTTGAGGAGTATTTCTGCGTACCTAAGCAGAGCAGCGGCGTCTATATCAAGCGCACCCTGATCGAGCGAGCGATGCAACCGGATATCCCCATCCTGCGCTTTACCGCCCCCAAAGACTTCGAGCTGCAGAGCGAGGAGGCCCGCAAGGTGCTGGGGGATATCTGGTGCGAGGAGAACCTCAAGCCCTGTCTGGATACGCTCGATCGCAGTTGCCGCCATGTGCTGGGAGAGGACTTCGCCCGCAAGGGAGACTTGTCGGTATTCGTGCCGCTCTCTATATCCACCAACTTGCACAAACGGGTGCCCTTTGTGGTGGAGCTGGTCAATGCCCCCTATGAGAGCCAGCGCCAGATCCTGTTCTACCTGCTGATTGGGCTGCACCGTTTCACGGCGGCGGCCTTTGATGCCACCGGTAACGGCGGCTATCTGGCAGAGGCTGCCAGACTGCGCTGGGGCGCCAGCATGATCGAGTGTGTGATGCTCAATGACCCCTGGTATCGGGAGTGGATGCCCAAGCTCAAAGCAGAGTTTGAGGATGGCAACCTGACCATCCCGCGCCATGCGGACGTGCAGGATGACTTGGGGAAAATCCAGGTCATCAATGGCATCCCCAAGATCGACAAGGGCAAGAACACTGGTCAAGGGGGCCAACAGCGCCACGGTGATTTTGCAGTGGCCCTGGCCATGGCGGTGCGGGCCAGTTGGATGGAGGGGGGGGCCATCGAGTTCATCCCACTACCAGGTAAACGTGATGACCATGGCAGCGACAACAACGATGACTATCACCGATATGAGCGAGGAGCCTGGTAATGGGCAGGATCATTGATATCCATGGCAAAGCCATGAGCCTGGAAAAAGAGCCGCAGACCGAGAACGATGCCAAGTTGGCCCAGCTGCGCCGTCACTACAGCGATCATCCGACCATCGGGCTGACCCCAGGCAAAGCGGCTGCTGCACTGAAAGAGGCCGAGGAAGGGGGCCTGATCGCCCAGTGCGAGCTGGCCGAAGATATGGAGGAGAAGGATGCCCACCTGCAGAGCGAGCTCGGCAAACGCCGCCGTGCCCTGCTTGGGGTGAGCTGGACAATCGAGCCACCCCGCAACGCCACCCCGGCCGAGAAGCGTGATGCTGAGCTTATCCGGGAGCTGCTGGAGGACTTCACCTGGTTGGATGATGCCATCTTTGACGCCACCGACGGGATCCTCAAGGGGTTCAGTGCCCAGGAGTTCAGCGGCTGGGAGATGGTCGAGGGGCTGCAAATCCCCAAGGGTATCATCTGGCGTGATCCTGCCTGGTTCCAGACCCACCCGGACGATCGCAATCAGCTGCGCTTGCGAGACGGCAGCCAGGAAGGGGTTGCTCTCAACCCGTTTGGCTGGCTGCTGCACAAGGCCAAGTCCAAATCGGGGTATCTGGCCCGCACCGGCCTTGTCCGCACTCTGGTCTGGCCGTTCCTGTTCAAGAACTACAGTGTGCGGGATCTCGCCGAGTTTCTGGAGATCTACGGCCTGCCGGTGCGGCTGGGGAAATACCCGGAAGGAGCGACCGAGAAAGAGAAGGCCACCCTGCTGCAGGCGGTGCTCTCCATCGGTCATAACGCCGGGGGCATTATTCCGCGCGGGATGGAGATTGAGTTCCAGAACGCCGCCAGTGGTCAGGCTGATCCCTTTGTGGTGATGATGGATTGGTGCGAGCGCTCCATGAGCAAGGCTATTCTGGGGGGCACCTTGACCTCACAGGCCGATGGCAAGAGCTCGACCAATGCCCTGGGCAATGTCCATAACGAGGTGCGCCAGGAGGTACGGGATGCCGACCTGCGTCAGCTGGCCGCTACCCTGAGCCGCGATCTGGTCTATCCGCTCTATGCCCTGAACGGCAAGAGCTACCAGGGGCCGCGCCGCTGCCCCCGGTTGGAGTTTGATGTGACCGAGCCGGAGGATATGCGCGATTTGGCCTATCCACTGCGGGCCCTGGTGGGGATGGGAATGCAGATCCCGGCGCAGTGGGTACGGGATAAGTTGCAGATCCCGGCCCCCAAAGAGGGGGAAGAGGTACTGATCATCGTGGACAAGCAGGCCGGGCAGGGAGAGGCCGCGCTTAAAGCAAAGGGACTGGCCGCGCTGGCTGCAAGCAAAGGTGAGGCCGACAAGGGGGATAACAACGATGCCCAGTTGGCCCGGCTGCAGGCCGAGGCGGCCCCTCTGCTGGCTGGGATGACCGATGCTGTCCAGGCGCTGGTGATGCAGGCCACTACCCTGGAAGAGATCCGGGATGGCTTGTTGGCGCTGGAACCAGAGCTCAGCCATGACGAGCTGGGGGCGCTGATGGCGCAAGCCATCGCCGCCAGCGAGCTGCTCGGTATGCTTGAGATGGAGGAGGGCCGCTGATGCCCGTTCGCTATGGTTCCTTGCCCTTTGCCGAGGCGATCGCCTTCTTTCGCCAGAAGCTCGATATGCCAAGCGAACGCTGGGCCGATGTGTGGCGCGATGCCCATAACCGCGCCTTTATGGTGGCGGGGGCCACCAAGACCGATCTGCTGGCTGACCTGCGCGGGGCGGTAGACAAGGCGATCAGTGAAGGGCAATCAATCGGGGCTTTTCAGAAGGCGTTCAAGGAGATTGTGGCCCGCCACGGTTGGGAGCATACCGGCCCGGCGTCGTGGCGCTCCCGCGTCATCTTCGAGACCAACCTGCGCCAGAGCTATAACGCCGGGCGTGAGGAACAGATCCAGCGTATCAAGCACAAACGCCCCTATGCGCTCTATCGTCATGGGGACTCCGAGCACCCCAGGGAGTTGCACCTCAAGTGGAACAACCTGGTGCTGCCGGTTGATCACCCCTGGTGGGAGACGCACAGCCCCAGCAATGGCTATGGCTGCAAGTGCAAGAAGTTCCTGCTCTCCGAGGCAGACCTCAAGCGGCGCGGCTTGGTGGTCGGCAAGGCCCCGGACGATGGCGAATATGAGTGGGTGGACAAGGCCACCGGGGAGTTGCACAAGATCCCCAGAGGTATCGACCCCGGCTTTGATTATCGGCCCCAGACTCCGGCCGACCTGACCAAGGTGGTGACCAAGCGCGAAGCGGCCAAGCCTGCGTTGGCCGAGCGCCTGCCAGAGCGGATAGTGGAGAGCGCTTTCTCCAGTGTCAAAGGTGTCACCGCCCAGGGGCTGAGTGATCTGCTGGTCAAGTTGCCAGCCCCCCAGCGCGAACCATTGGCGGCGTTCCTCAAGGCGCATCCGGTCAAAACCCTGTTTATCAAGCAGACCGAGATGGGGAAGGGCGCGGCAGGACTCAAGGTTGCCCCGGCCATCGCCGAATACCTTGGTCACGATGCCTACTCGATACGCTCGCTCTATTACCACCGAACCGCCGCACGCACCAATGGCTTTACCAGCAAGAGTTGGGATCACCTAGTTATCAAGGTCAAGGCGACTGATACTATAAAAGCGGTTGATATACAGGCAGTGCAAGCGGCGGCTGGAGAAGTGATCGCATCGGCCAAGGAGAACCGAGGCCCTCGTGAGTGGTGGCCAAAGGGTATCAGCGGTGAGGCCCTGCGCCGTCACTTTAGCGTGTCAGCCTGCGTGGGCGGTCGCTTGGGGGAGTCCGCACAGCGGATCTCCACTTGGTTGCATGAGCTTGGCCACCAGGTTCATTTCTGGGCCGGTGAACCAGATGTGACCGGGATGGGATTACTCACTCAATATGCCGGTGCGAATGGCAAAGAAGCGGCCGCCGAGGCCTTTGCAGCCTGGATGCTGGCCAGAGAAACGATGGTGGCCCACTACCCCGAGCTGGCCAAAGCGGTGCAAGCCATGATTGAACAGGCTGCCAAGGCTGCCACCAAAGGAGAAAAACGATGACTGAGCCACTATTGCAGCAAGCTTTGAATCTCTTCGATAAGGAGGGGCCGTTCACCTTGGCCGATGTTCATCAACTGGAGCAGTTGGAGGCTAAAGCCAATGGGGAAGAGCTTTCCCTGATTGGCGAGATGTGGGAAGCCGCAATGGCCAACGCGGATGAGGAAGCGTTGCATTATATGACCACCATTGAGGACGATGCTTGATGGCCGGTAGCTTTATTGCCATCAGCCACCATGGGGTGGCCGATGCCCACGAACTGCTGGCCAAGCTCTACCAGCAAACCGGTGATCTCAGTGAGCCGCTGGCCGATATTGGCGAAGGGCTGATGCTGTCACACCGGGATCGCTGGGATGCCCAAGAGAACCCGGAAGGTGAGCCCTGGGCCCCGCTCTCGGAGAAGTACCGTGCCCGCAAGCCGCGTCATGCTGATGAGATACTGCGTCTGAACGACGATCTGCGCGATACCCTCGACTATCAGGTTGATCCCCAGGCCCTCTACTTTGGTACGCCCATGGTATACGGTGCTGCCCACCAGTTCGGGCGCCCAGAGATCAACCTGCCAGAGCGCCGTGTTCTGGGGCTGTCAGAAGGGGATAAACAGAGCGTGCTGGAGACTCTGGAGGGATATTTGGTCATCGAGGCTCCGTGAGCTTCTGGGCGCCTCTGTTGCCCCCTTGCGGCTACGATGGCATGTCTACCCTCTGAATAGGTCAGGAAAATGGAGTTTAAACACCATTAAACAGTATCGCCGCCCCCCAGCTTACCCTCCGATCCATCCCGTGATGCAGTAACCCACCATAAACCCCACCCAATTCTCAGTTCGATGACACTGGCCGCAATGAGGTTTGCTGTGACCAGCCGGAGTGAGAGTGATGCCCCTATCTGCCACCAGTTCCGCCATTGCCGTGGCCATCTTGAATGCAAGACCAACCGCCCTGGGGTTGGCCGTGCTCGATGCAGCCCTTGGCCCGAGCGACGACGGTTGGTACCAGTTGCTGCCGGTCGGCCCGTTCAAGGCCCGCGATGGCCGCCCCTTTGATGTTCCTGGTGGTCACTGGCAGCTCGACAAGAGCATCGCCACCACCCTAATCAATCGAGCCAAAGCGCTCGGGCAAGACATCCTGATCGACTACGACCACCAGACCCTCCATATCGAAAAGACTGGCAAGGAGGCCCCGGCAGCCGGTTGGTTCAACGGTGAGGAGATCGAATGGCGCGAGGGGCAGGGCCTCTTTATCAAACCGCGCTGGACGGATCGTGCGGCTGCCATGGTGGCCGCCAAAGAGTACCGATTCCTTTCTGCCGTCTTTCCCTATGACGCCCAGGGCCGCCCGCTGGAACTGCGGATGGCCGCCATCACCAATGATCCCGGTGTGGTAGGTATGCAGGCTCTGGCAGCTCTCAGTGCTTTACCTCCCAAGACCAATCAATCCGGCCAGTTGGCCACTGTAACCAAGGAGATACCCATGAACGAGGCAATGCTCGCCCTGCTGGCCAAGCTGGGCATTCAGGTAGAAGAGGGCAGCGAGCTCACCGTCGAACAGGGGCAGGCTGCGCTGATGGCCCTCGATACCCTGCAAAGCGCGGCAGGCAAAACCGCCAGCGCTGAAGCCGCCCTGGCTGCTCTCAAAGCCCAACCGGTGCAACAGGGTGGCCAGATTGACCTGGCCAAGTACGTTCCGGTGGCGACCTATAACGCCCTGGTTGACCAGGTAGCGAGTTTAAGCGCCAAGGTGGAAACCACGGATGCCGCAACCCTGATCAAGGAAGCCCGTACCCAGGGCAAGGTGGTGGCCGCCGAAGAAGAGTATTTGACCGCCTATGCCGCCCAGAAAGGGGTAGCTGCCCTTAAGGCGTTGCTGGATCCCCGTCCGGCGATTGCCGCACTGTCCGCCAGCCAGACCACTCAGGTGACCCTGCCCGAGAAGAAGGGGGATGCGGTGCTCTCGGCGGATGACAAGTATGCCGCCGACCAGCTCGGTATCAGCCACGAGGAGTTTGCCAAGGCCAAGCAGGCTTAAGCGCAGACCCTACCACGCCATTTATCCAGAGAAGGAACACCCGTATGGCCATGATTACACCCGCGCTGTTGCAGTCCCTCTTCACCGGCTTCAAGAAGAACTTTGAAGACGCCAAGAGTGAAGCGCCTGCCCAGTACACCAAGATCGCCACCGTGATCAAATCGACCACCAAGTCCAACACCTATGGCTGGTTGGGCAAGTTCCCCAGTCTGCGCAAGTGGGTCGGTGATCGGGTGATCGAGTCGATGAAGGCGCACGGTTACCAGATCGTCAACGAAGACTTCGAGGCCACCGTGGCGGTCGATCGCAACGATATCGAAGATGACGAGCTGGGTATCTATGCCCCCCTGTTTCAAGAGATGGGTCTGGCGGCAGGGATCCACCCCGACGAGCTCTGCTTTGGCCTGCTGGGCGCTGGCTTCACCACGCCTTGCTATGACGGTCAGTATTTCTTCGACACCGATCACCCTGTCTATCCCAAGGCCGATGGCACCGGTACCCCTGTTTTGAGCGCCAACGTGGTGGTGGATGCCGGTTATCAGGGGGAGCCCTGGTTCTTGCTCGATACCAGCCGCGCCCTCAAGCCGGTCATCTTCCAGGATCGCAAGTCGCCGCAGTTGATTGCCATGACCAAGATTGATGACGAGGCGGTGTTTACCCGCAAGGAGTTCCGTTACGGGGTCGATTGCCGTGATGCCGCAGGCTTTGGCTTCTGGCAACTGGCCTTTGCCAACAAGCGGGCGCTGACCCCCGACAACCTGTGGGATTCCTTCTCCAAAATGCGGGAGTTTCAAGCCGATGGCGGCCGCAAGCTCGGCGTGAAGGCCACTCTGCTGGTGGTACCGCCCTCCCTTGAGAAGCTGGCGACTCAGATGCTGGAGCGAGAGCTGGCAAACAGCAGTAGTAACGAGCTGAAAGGCAAGTTGGAGCTGGTGGTGGCTGACTACCTCTAACCCTGCGTAGTGGCTGTTTAACCCTCGGTTTAAACAGCCTCTCTATCAGATTCGACGAGGACAACATGAGATGGAACAAGAGATGGAACTGGCTATTCGAGTGGGGATTACGTCAACAGTTCGTCAGGTCTATTTTCGCGCTGGCCTGCCGATTGCACCGGGCAAGTCTGAGATGGCTGTGTCGCCTGAACAGTGCGCGACCCTGGAGAACGACCCGCGTCTGGTGGTCGTCAGGTTGGCTGAAGACGCCAGCCTTCAGGCAGGTGATGCACCATCGGCGCCTGGGGATCTGGACGCAACACTGGGCGTCCTGACCGGTTCGGGCTATCTGGCCGGTGTTGCCACCCAGAATAGTGACGCCACCCAGACGGGCAAGGTCACGCCGCTGGCCGAGATGAAGGTCGATGAACTGCGCGAGCTGGCACTGCAGAGGGGTATCCCGGAGGCGGCCAAGCTCAAGAAGGCCGAACTGGTGACGGCGATCGCGGCGACCGACGTGCAATACCCGGTCAAGGATGAGCAGCCATCTGGCCAGAACGGAGAGCAGTGATATGTATGCCAGCGTCAATGACATGGTGATCCGCTTTGGCGAGGCCGAGTTGCTGCGCCTGGCCATGACGCCGACCGGTGAGCTGGATCAGGGGGCCATCACCATCGCCCTGCAGGATGCAGGTGCCTTGATCGATGGCTATCTGGCGGGTCGCTATCCCTTGCCGCTGGCCCATATCCCGAGTGCCCTGGTACCTATCTGCGCCGATATCGCCCGTCACCGTCTCTATGGTGAACAGGCACCGGAGCAGATAGCCAAGCGCAACGAGGCTGCCCTGGCCTTTCTGAAATCGGTTGGCAAGGGGGAGCTGGCGCTGGGGTTGGCATCTGATGGTGCCACCCTGGAGAGCCAGAATCTGGCTCAACTGCAGTCGGATGGGCGCGTCTTTGGCCGGAGTCAGGGGCGCGACAAGGGGGGCTTTCTATGAGCCAACCCGCCAACCCGTCTGGCACCGAACTCGACTACCTGCAGGCGGGCGAGCGGCTGCGTGAGCTACTGACCCCCCTCAAACCTGTGGGGCTCAAGGAGGTGTTTGTGGCCACCGATGTGGCGGCCATCGCCAATCTGGGCCAGCACAGCCCGGCGGTGCATGTGGTCTATCAGGGCGAACGTGAGAGCGAAGGCACTCAGTCAGGCCGAGCCAGCAGTTTTGATCAGCTCTGGTTGTTGGTGCTGGTGCATCGTGCCAGCCCCAGGGAGGTCAGTGCCGGAGTGTGGCTTGCCCGCATCCTGCAGGCCGTCAGTGGGCGAGCATGTGGTGACAGTACCTTTCGCCGGGTTACCCCACCGGTTAAACCCAGTTACAGCGGCGGTGCGGCTTATTTGCCGCTTGCCTTTACTACCCGAGTGAAATTTAAAGGAGAGCGATAATGAGTGAAACACTGCACCTGGAAGGGGATCTCTTTATCGAGACCTTTGTGAACGGGCTCTCGGCCGGGGTGATTGGCCCCATCGATGTGGATAGCCTGGAGGTGAAACCCGACAGCCAGAAGATCTCCATTCCCAGCAAGCGCAAGGGGCAGTATGGTCAGGCGCGGGAGAACTACCACATTCCCAAGCCTGCCATGGTCACCATCAAGACTACCGAGATCCCGCCCGTGTTGCTGGCCGCCGCCTTTATGGGTCTGGAGAGCCCCATCAATCAGGGGGCCGGGACGCTGACTGATCTGCCAGTCGTTCTGCCCGCTTGGCCGAAGTGGGCTCCGCTCGGCAAAAGCAATATTGCCGCAACCGGTCTGGCCATCAAGGAAGGGGCCACGGCGCTGGTGGTGGGTACCGATATCGAGGTTAACTATGCACTCGGGCTGGTGCGGGCGGTGAAAGGTAGCTCGGTAGCCGATGGCGGCACCCTGACGATCAGCGGTACCTATAATGCGGTGACCGGTACCCGCATCGCAGGCAACATCCAGCCGGAGATCAAGGCGCGGCTGCTGCTCGATGGCCGCAGTATCGTCAGTGGCGAGGCCATCAAATTGACGGTGCCCCGCGCCAGCTTGTCCCCCAAGAAGGCGGTGGACTTTATGAGCGACAAGCCCATCGAGATTGAGCTGGAGGGAGAGTTGCTGGCCGTGGATGGCGAGACCGCTCCCTTCTATGTGGATCGGCCGGTCACCGTGTGATGTTTGATTGTAGAACGGCGGGGAGACCCGCCGTTTTCATTTTAATAGATAGTATATTCTCATCTGGGATTCAGGTGTATATTGTACATATTGTAAATAAAGCTGTTTTTTAAGGAAAAGTGATGAGCTTCTGGTGGGTAACAATTTTCTTGTTGTGGTTTGTTTATGATTTTTTTAAAGCGAGACAGAATAAAAAAGAAAGAAAATTCATATTTGATTATGAACGTAATATTTGTAATGCGAGTAGAGAGTTTGACTTTCTATCATATAGGACAGTCGAAGAAGCTAAAAATGGTTATTTGTCATTGCTTCATGAATTGGCAGGAGAAAGAAGATACACAGACTCAGTGCAAGAAATGATCAAGGAACATGAGTTTGTACTGGATTTAAATATTGAAAAATATAAACAGGTATCAAACGCATACATTACATTACTTAATGGGTTTGATGGCGAATCAATAAGCGATTATGAAGGTTTTGAAAAGTTTAAAAATATATTTGAGATGGTCGACGTAAACGAAGATAGATATATATTTACTTTTGCATCATCACTTCAGTATTACATACTTGATGGGATGCATGAAGTTGAGGATAGGATATTTGAACGTGAGTCGTACAAAAGTGAAACCAGATTGCCAAATTTATTTTGCAATCTGGTTAGATTGTATAGAAAAGAGTTTGATAAGATAAGGTTAATAACTGTTGATTGACAATAAAATAATTTTTTCGCATTGGCAGAGGTGACAAATGTTTGGTTTGATAAAGCGTGTACGGGAATGGGTTTATGCTGTGAGATGGGTAAATAGTCCTGTTGGCAAGGCGGTTATGTGTCATTGTGATGAATTTTTTTCTCAATGCCCGCAACTCGCAAGTCAAAAGGAAAGGCTTAGAAATAAACTGTTGGAGGAAATATCTGAAGTATATTCATCGTCAAATCCACTCCTGAAGTTAAGAGGGCTGATAGTAGAGAGGATTCTTCAGTATTCATTGTTTTCTACGTTGTCTTTTGATTCTGAAAAAATCAGGGTTTATTTTAAAGGTGGCTCAGGTTTTGTATCTGGTGAATTAACTGTATATGCAGGTGATGTGTTACGTGATACTGAATATAAAATCCCCGAGGAGGTTAATAGTATAGAAATGATGAAGATGTATCTATCACTTCAAGCAGATTGTTTTATGTTTTACATTAATGGCCTAAAATATGTCAGAGCTGATTTTGAAGATTTCCAAGTAGTGAAAGAAAATGACTGGTTGATTGACTTAATTAAGTGTTCAATTGTTTGGCAAGAGTATGTTATTCGAGAGAAACTAGGGTTGGACACTAGAATAAATGGTCTTGATGCAGTTCGCTATAGTCTATTGATAAATATGGTTGAGGAAGGAGAGATAGATCCGCTTTCGCATTGGAACGCTATGAATAAGGATTTAATACCTATTTGTGATTTATGAACGTAGTGTAGACTGTTCACAGTCTCTCAGTGATATGTTTCTCTAAGTTGATTAAGATTTTCCGTTTTTACCATATTCACAAAGGGCATATCTGAATTTTCGGAGATGCCCTATGTACACGTCTTAAAACTTGTTTTGGATTTGGAGCGAGTGGAGGAGTTGTTTATGTTAGTAAGTGGGGTGATCTTGGTTTTAGCGTAGCGCCAGCCGCTTCATCATGACCAGTGGTTGAGATGAGGCTGAAAGGGGCAGGATGGATTGCTCTAGCCACTGCCAATCAAGCGGCGGAGTGCCTTCCTTAAATTTCTGGTATGGCACACCATCTTTGATGGTCAGGAACAGGGTGCAAGGCGTATCGGCACGGCAGACATAACGCACCATCACATCGCCATGGAGTGTACGCAGTAGATGTTTCAGGATCGGCAGCCCTTGTATGGTGTGGTGTCCCCCTTCATGCCAGACGCCAAATTGATGCATTAAGCCCATACCTTTCGACTCAAGTAAATCTAAGTCTTGACCGAACAAGCTCACTTGCCACTGTAAGAAATGACAGTCCATTGGGTTGTCAGTGATCGAGCAGGAGGGGAGAACTGCTGGCAGTGGATGGCGAGACCGCCCCCTTCTATGTGGATCGACCAGTGACGGTATAAGGGGTGGGAACATAGAAACGGCGGGGAGACCCGCCGTTTTCTTTTATTCACAACCAACGTCCGCTTGCGAAGTGTTTAGCTGAGTTAGCTACCCGACTTCGGATCAAACCTTTTGGCCATTTTTTCCACAATGTCTGTGGGTAGTTTGGGAGCAGGTTTATAAAGCACTTGCAGTACGTGTTCTATGAGATCGTAAGCATCCATTACATCATGGCGAGTGATCTTGCTGTCTGGATGGCTACCATCGTTGCCAAACAGTCTAATGGCGTCGAATAGAGTTTTAAATTCGGAATACTCATCCGAAAGGAGTTGAATGCGCTCATATAATGTTGGACGCCGGATCTTGGGTGTGGTGATCTGAATGGGTACGCCAAGTTGAGTTAAGAGTGACTCCATAGCCATTCTGACATTGTTGCCTGCAGATGCTGGCGAGCAGAAAAATAGACGAAACGACTCTTGTAGTGGTTCTGCAACCTCAGCAGGGCAATTTGCTGGGATGTCAATGATTGCAAGCGGTGGCTCAAAAAATGTTGGTTGGAAGTGATCTATCCACTCCTGCTCTGGTTGTCCTTGCTCATTATAGAAACCATCTATGTCAGCACTTCCTGCGCCTGTATTGGCAACAATGTCCTGACAGCGTTCGTTGTTGCACCGGAGTACGCATGAGTAAATATACTCTACGCCGGAAGGATCCCATGTAGGGTGACTGCGATTCCTTAAAGAGTCTCGTGTCTCAAATTTTTTAAAGGAGTCATCAATAATACGAAGGATCCCTTTTTTGCATGTGGGACACATCCAGTCTGGGGTGTGAGTTTCAGTGAAATTATATTTATATAACGAGCGATCTATCATCTGTCCTATATCCGCATATGTTTAAAGCCGTAAGTGGGGTTAGCGCAGCGTAATTGGAGGCTCTCGAATTGACTCCTGCGCGATACCTCAGTAATTCACCATAAATCCACTCGCTCTGCCATCCCTTTACCATGGGGCAATCTGAATCTGCTCGGAATGCCCCATGTCCACCTCAACCACCCTCAAACTTGCCCTGGAGCTGGCGGCCAAGGTCACTGGTCGGGAAGACCTGGCCGCCTTGGCGGGTGAGGTGCAGGAGCTGGGCCCGATCTCGGACGAGACGGCCGCCGAAACGGCGCAGCTGGCTGAAACCCTCGAATCGTTAAGCCGCCAGCAGACACTGATCCAGCAGTTCAATGACTCCAAAGCTGTAACCGTTCACCAAGGGTGGGTTGACAGGAAAAAAGAGACGATCGTCTCTTGATCGCCATCAGCCTGTTGCATGATCCCGCCCGTGTTGCATGCTCGCTGGCATGACAAAAAAACAGTCAACACCGGCAGTGCCATCCTTGACTCTCGAGCAGGCCCACGAGCTGATATACAAGCTTCTGGACCGTATCACCGAGTTGGAGGACCGCCTCAATCAACACAGCGGCAACTCCTCCAAGCCGCCCTCCAGTGATGGCCCTGGCAGCGCACCACCGGCCAGGCTGCGTCCGGCCTCCGGTAAAAAACGCGGTGCACAGCCTGGCCACAAGGGGCAGCGGCGGATGCGCCATGCGCACGATGCCCGTCTATCCGTGGAGGCTTACTACCCGCCACCGGAGTGTCCCTGCTGTGGTGGCAAGGTGTTGGCGCATGACAAACCTTATCGAGCGCATCAGGTGTTTGAGTTGCCAGAAGTGAGCTACTTCGTTACCGAGCATCAACTGTTTCGCGCCACCTGTACCCGGTGCATTCACACCGTCGAGGCCGGGCTGCCTGATGCGGTCAGCGACACCCAGATGGGCCCGAATCTGCTCAGCTATATCGCGCTGCAAAGTGGTCAGTTCCATCAGAG